>JBMFIJ010000001.1:0-60095 GCA_049976365.1 Candidatus Aenigmatarchaeota archaeon
GAGCTATGGCATCTATCTCATCAAAGAAAATTATAGAAGGAGCATTTTTTTCCGCCTCTTCAAAAATTTTTCTTAAGTTGGCTTCAGATTCTCCGTAAAATTTAGATAAAAATTCAGGACCATTAACTGAAATAAAGTATGCTCCACTTTCATTAGCAACCGCTTTAGCTAGTAAAGTTTTTCCTGTTCCAGGAGGACCATAAAGCAAAACCCCTTTTGGTGGTTCTATTCCAAGTCTTTCAAAAATTTCCGGGTGCCTTAAAGGCAATTCAATCATTTCTCTAACTTTTTCAACAACAGGTTTTATACCACCAATATCTTCATAAGTAACAGCAGGAACAGATCTAGCTTCTAACTTCATACCTTCTGGCAATTTTTTCATAACTTCAACTTCAGTTATTTCTCCAACTCTTACAATTTTATTAGGAGGATCAGTATTTACAACAACAAATTTTGTTTCAGAAGGAAACGGTGTGAAGAAAAAGTCTTCGAAATCGCCACCGAAAAATTCTTCAAAAAAGGAAGAAGTCCCTCTCCTTTTATATGCAGGAGAAGGAACAATTATATCTCCCTTTACTAATGGTCTACCAAGAATATTTTGTTTTACTAATTCAGGAGCAATATGAAGTATTACTCCAGGTTCAGCAGGAGCTAAAACTACTCTTTTTGCTTCAATTGGATCGGCTCTTCTCACAATAACGCTTTCTCCAACTCCAACTCCAGCATTCTTTCTTGTAATTCCATCCATTCTAATTATATTTAATCCGATATCAGCAGGATAAGCTCTTCTTACGATTGCTGCAGTTTTTCTCGTTCCTTCTAACTCTACAATATCTCCTTCCTTCACTCCAATTTTTCTCATTACTTCGCTATCTATTCTTACAATTCCCCTACCAGCTTCATCTTTAGCTGTCAATTCTCCTACTTTAAGTTTTATTTCATTGTTTGTCATAATATCACTTTGCGTTTATTTTTAAACATTTTCTAATCCTAATTAATTATAACTTTCGAAAATTAAAAATAGTTATGAAAACATATATTACAAGGCTTACATTGCAAGGTTTTAAAAGTTTTAATAAAAAGATTTCCATACCTTTTACTCCAGGCTTAACGGTTATAACTGGTCCTAATGGAAGTGGAAAAAGCAATATTATCGATGCTATTTCTTTTGTTCTGGGAAGAACATCAGCAAAGAGTATGAGAGCAGATAGATTAAGTGAATTAATTTTTAGGGGAACAGAAACTAAAAAGCCTGCAGAATATGCGAGTGTTACAATTTATTTTGATAATTCTAAGAAAATTTTCCCTTTTGAAGAAAAAGAAATCTCTATAACAAGAAAAGTTAATAGAAAAGGATATGTAGTTTATAAGTTGAACGGTAAAACTGTAACAAGAGAAAAAATTCTGGAAGTCCTTTCTTTAGCTAACATAAGACCAGATGGCTATAATATAATTTTTCAGGGAGATGTTACTAGAGTTATTGAAATGAATCCTATAGAAAGGAGAGAAATAATAGATGAAATTTGTGGAATCGCGGAATATAATGAAAAGAAAGAAAAGGCAATGAAAGATTTAGAGATTGTTGATCAAAAGCTTAGAGAAGTGGAAATAATAGTAACTCAAAAATATGAAATATTCAAAAAGTTAGAAGAAGAAAGGAATGCTGCCTTAAGATATCAAGAGTTACAAAAGCAGTTATTAATATTGCAAGCATCATATTGGAAAAAGAAAGTAGAGGCGCTAGAAGAGAAATTAAATAAAATAGTTCAAGATATAAATCATATAAAGGAAAAAATCGAAAAAATCGATTCAGAGATTGTTGAAAAAGAAAAAAAACTTGAAGAGACCGAAAGAAACAACAGACAAATAATAGACAAAATAGTTGAACTTTCTAAAAGGATAAGAATTGAAGAGGAAGCGAGTAGAATAAGATCAAGACTTATGTTAATAAAGGAGAAAATTGATATAGATAGAAGAGAAGCAGAGAGAATTCAAAATTTGATAGAAAAGTTAGAGGCGTTAGAAGTTAAAAAAGCAGAATTTAGTAGAGAGATGTCAAGGGCCACAAGAGAAATACTAAATTTAAAATTAAAGGGTGTTTATGGTACAGTTGCAGATCTAATTTCAGTTCCAGAAGAATATAAAATTGCTATAGAAGTAGCCGCAGCTCAACATTTGTATGATATTGTTGTAGAAAATGAAGATGTTGCTATAAATTGTATAAACTTTCTCAAAAGAGAAAAAATTGGAAGAGCTACTTTTCTGCCATTAAATAAAATAAAGCCTCAAGAGTTTAAAGAAAAAGATCTTTTGGATAAAGATGGAGTGATTGGTCTTGCTAGCAAATTAATAAGCTATGATAGAAAGTTTGAGCCTGCTATAGAATTTGTTTTTGGCAATACTTTAATAGTAGACAGTTTACAAACGGCTAAAGAAATAGGTATAGGAAAAGTAAGAATGGTAACTTTGGATGGAGATTTAGTTGAAAGAAGCGGTGCAATAACAGGAGGTTTTCTTATAGTAGAGAGAAAAATGAAAGAAGAAAAAGAAGATATTGAGAAGTATAGAGAATTAAAGCTTCAACTTCTTAGGGAAATTGAAGAGCTAAAGAAAGAAGAGGAAGAATTGGAAAATAAGCTTAAAGAAATTGCTATTTCAGAAGAAAGTAAAGAAATGATAAATTTAGAAAAGCTAAAAATTTCTTCAGAGAGAGAAATTGAAAAGTTGAGAGAAGAAAGGAGAAAACTGCAAGATAGAAGAATAAACTTAGAAATTGAGATTAATAAACTAGCAATAGAAAAAGCAAAAATAGAAACAGAGTTAGAAAGTTCTAAAAAAGAGGCTGAAAAGTTTATAAATGTTGAAACATTAGATGAAAAACTTTCTGTTATAGAAGAGAAGTTAAGGAAAGTTGAAAGTGAGATTAAAAATATTGGAACAGTAAATTTGAAAGCAATAGAAGAGTATGAGATATTAAAAAAAGAGTTTGACGCACTTAAAGAAAAATATGAAAAAATTTTGGAAGAAAAGAAAGCTGTTATTAAAACAATTGAAGAAATAGAAAGTAAGAGAAGAGAGGTTTTCTTTTCAACTCTAGAGAAGATAAACAGTGAATTCAACAAAGTTTGTAGTGAAATGATGAATGGTAAAGGCCTATTGACTTTGGAAGATGTTAATAATTTAGATTCTGGCTTATTAATACAAATTACTCTTCCGGGAAAAAATGTCGATATAGATTCATTATCGGGAGGGGAAAAAACTTTAACAGCTTTAGCATTTCTATTCGCAATTCAGAGATATAAGCCTTCAGACTTTTATTTGCTTGATGAAATAGATGCAGCATTGGACAAAGAAAATAGTTTAAAGGTCGCTCGATGGTTAAAGGAAATGTCAAAAGATTGTCAATTCATAACTATTTCTCACAATGATATAACAATAAGAGCTGCTGACAAACTTTATGGTTGCACGCTAGAAGACGGAGAAACAAAGATTTTATCTTTGGAGTTGCCAAAAGAATGAAATTTTATTTTTTCAAATTCTTTTTTGAATATTTTAATATCAGTTTTTTGAATATTAGATAAGTTGCAATTGCTAAAAATACTAAAATGCCAAAGAAAGATGACAAATCCCCTATTCCAAAATGTTTCCAATTTTCTCCGAAATAATATCCTACAGAAATCAAAAACGTCGACCATATTATGGAGCCAGAAAATGTATAAATTATGTATTTTTCTAGTTTCATTTTTGTGAAACCGGCTGGAATAGAAATTAACTCTCTTATGCCAGGAACCATTCTTCCAAAGAAAACTGCTATGTTACCATAATTTTTAAACCAATTATCAGCAGCTCTAATTTTTTTCCTATCAATGAAAAAATATTTTCCATAATTTTCAATTAATCTTCTTCCAATTTTTAAGGCAAGATAATAGTAAACTAAAGAAGCAAGGGTTGAACCAAAAGCAGCTATTATTATACCTATAGCCAATCCAATAAAATTAAGATTGTAGAATGAAATTAGATAACCTGATAAGGGTAAAATAATTTCACTAGGTATAGGAGGAAATATAGCCTCCAGAAATACTCCTATGAAAATTCCTAGAAACAAATTTTTCTGAATTGCCGTAATGATAAAATTTAGTAAGCTTTCTAGCATCAATTAATTGGTTAGATTAAAATAAAAGTTTCTAGATAAAGACTACCATAGGATCTTTGGGTTTGTTAGATTTCCGGCCACCCTTGGGCTGTTGGGAGTGGCAGGCTCGCAGCTCGCCCGAAGGCTCGCTGCATACACCTCCACCCCATCAACGCCATCGTCTATGGCAGCCCTCGTCTCTCTACCGGGTTTCCCCAGTAGAGAGATTGGCCGTCTATTTTTCCGGGTGGTTTCCCCCTTAGATGCTTTCAGGGGTTATCCACTGGGGCGTGGCTGCCCGGCATGCCAAATGGACAACCGGTAAACCAGAGGCCCCGGAAGCGCGTTCCTTTCGTACTTGCGCTTCCTTCCGGTCAGACGGCTAGCACTCCCGGTAGATAGCGACCGAACTGTCTCTATCGCCGCATACAAGAGAATACTATCTATTAGATGTTTTCGACCCAGCAACGATAGCTATTTCATCCTTTTGGCAAGATATAAATGCCAAAATGTCTATAGCAAGTGACCCTTGTATGCGGTCACGACGTTCTGAACCCAGCTAGCGTCCCCCTTTAACCAGTGGACACCTGTACCCTTGGCCACTGCTGCATGGCCAGGAGGGGGGGAGCCGACAGCTACGCACCAACGCGCCGGGTCAATTTGCCTGTCACTATCTGCAGGAAACGAGACCCACGCAGATAGCTTTACTGTGGGCTTTCACCGGCCACGGGCCCATTCTGGAGGATAGGCAAAAATCAAAAGCCTATCTATCCCCGAGGTAGCTTTTCTGATACCACCGGCCCCCATTAAGGGGTACCGATGTATCGCTAACCCACGCTTTCGCGGCTGGAACCCTCGCTTTGTGGGTTCCAGTCAGCCCACCTTTTGCGTTTGCACTCTACCCCGGATTTCTTTCGGGTGAAGATTCTCTTACTATCAAAAGCTACCCCGCTAATCATTTGGTCATTCGGGAGCGACCTTATCATCTAGAGAATCTTCATGACCCGGGTGAGGTGAGCTTTGGGCCCCCTCGATATCTTTTCGAGGGGGTGCCGCCCCAGCCGAACTGCCCATCTAGCGCTGTCCCCTCTTCGGGTAAGCTGTAAAGTCCCAGAAGGCTGGTGTTACACTTGCCCCTCGGCTTCGGCCGAAGCCTACGCCTGATAGCGGGTCCCAGCTACTCTATGCAACCAGGACTTTACAGCAACGCCAGACTGCAGTAAAGCTCTCCGCTAGAAGGAATTAATGATTAATTCCTTCTATCTACGGGGTCTACGTTTCCCACCGGGAGTCTCCGGCCTATTCACCGGAAAGCCGAGTTCGCTGGGTCCCTCCCCGGGACAGCGCCCAGGTCGTTAAGCTGTTCAACCGGCCGCCATTTAAGCGGCAAGGGATTACGCTACTTCTGTCGCCCAAGGCGGCGTCTAGGCTTTCATAGCTATTTCTGTAAGTCAGAAGCTCTAGCTCAAATGACCGCCTGAGATACGACGGTCAGAGTTACCGCCGCCGCTCTGCGGGGCTTAGCCCGGTTGTAACCGGGTTTCACACACCGCAGCTGGGCAAACCTCAGGGACTGTACTCATCCTTTCGGACTAGCAGTCCCCTGCGTTTTTTAACCTGGGAAGAAAGGATATGATAGACTTTTTGGTAAGTTTGTAAATTGAACATTTTTCCCAAACTATACCATTTAATACTTAAAATTTCCTCTCTTCCCGTTTGTTAAACAGTCGCCTGGGCCTTGTCACTGCGACCTGCAGTCCCTTCTATCCCTTGCCTTCTAAAGAAGGCTTAGGATAGTCAGGACTACAGGCACCCCTTCTAGCGAACATACGGGGCCAACTTGCCGATTTCCCTGGGGAGGGTTCTCCCAACACGCCGTTCCCTTCTCAGGAAGCCCACCTGTGCCGGTTCTCGGTACGGTCTAGGGGAATCCTTGTGGATTGCCTTTTCACGGGCTCCAAGAATCGGCCGAACTCCCTTACGGGAGCCCATCCTGCCTTCAGCTCCTTCTCCTCATTACGAGACTCCGGAGCCTTCGGCAGTTAGCTTGCGTCGGCCTATCTCGAAGCGTCGGCAATCCACCTTGCCTCGCGGCACGTATCCCCTAGGTTCCGGAATATTAACCGGATTCCCTTTCTCGGGTTCGCCGATTAAGGGAACCCTTAGGACCGACTAACTGCCGGCTGACGAACATTGCCGGCAAACCCTTGGGCTTCAGGCGGCTGGGATTCTCACCCAGCTCGGCTGCTACTTTCGGCGGGATCTGCATTACTGTGTGGTCCATGGGAGTTCACACCCCCACTTCTACCCACACAGTACGCCCCCCTACCATCTCTTATCGAGATCTGGGGTATCGGCAGTCGGCTTAGTCCCTTCCATCTTCAGGGCACAAACCCTCGGCGGGTAAGTTGTTGTACACTTCTTAGCTGATGGCTACTTTTAGGCCCACAGCCCCGCTGTCTAAGGGTTTGTACCCCTTCTTCGTTTAGCCGACATTTAGGGGCCTTAACCCCAGTCTGGGTTGTTCCCCTCACGAGTGCCGAGCTTACCCCAGCACTCATTTTCCCACCTTCTACGAGGCTGGCGGATTCGGAGTTTGACAGAGTGGCTGAGCCTTTCGGCCCTTGACCACTCGATCAGTAACTCTACCCCACCAGCACTCTCAGGTGAGACTGCTCTGCGGAGCATATCGGGGGGAACCGGCTATGAGGCCGCTCGATTGGCTTTTCACCCCTAATCCTGGCTCACGAGAGGGATTGGCATCTCACCACCTCTATCGGGCCTCCACCTCCCTTTCGGGAGGCTTCACCCTGGCCAGGATTAGATCGCGGCCCTTCCGGTTGTAGGCGAGTGACTTCAGGCGCTTTCACACCCCGCGCCTCACTTGGTTTTAACCAAGTTGCGCGCGAGTCGCTTTCGCTACGGCTTCGGGGTTTAACCCCTTAACCTCGCCACTCACCTACACTCCCCGCCCCGTTTTTCCAAACGGACGTCAGGACGGTGTTAGTCGTCTCTCGCTTTTTAGCTTCAAGACGACATCTTTCCCGCCCTGACAGACTATAACCGCTTGGTTTCAGGCTCTTTTCACCCCGCTTTCGCGGTGCTTTTCAGCTTTCCAGGCGGTTAGCCGAGTAAAAGGATTAAGTTTAAATAAAAAATTCCAGCTTTTCCTGATTGAATCATTTTATTACATATATGCCTTCGACTAACCGCTTTCCGTCACCGTACTAGTACGCTATCGGACTCTGGGTGTGTTTAGGGTTGGATGTTAATGCCACCCAGCTTCCCACTCCCAAATCAGGGAATGGTACTCAGGAGACCTGGAATTTCCCTTCTCCCCTTCCCCTACGGGACTATCACCCTCTATGGTAGGGCATTCCAGCCCACTTCGGGTCGAGGAGTTAGGGAATACCCAGGTCCTACAACTCCACATTCCAGTTAGCTTTTCGCCAACCGGTTCGGTTTGCCCTTTGCCGGTTTCGGTCGCCCCTACTCCCGGCATCTCATTTGATTTCTCTTCCTGCGGGTACTGAGATGCTTCACTTCCCCGCGTCCCCCTTCCAGGTCTTTAAGACCTGGAATGCCTCTAAACGAGGCAGGATTCCCATTCGGAAATCCCGGGGTCTAAGGCCGCGTGCGCCTAACCCGGGCCTATCGTGGCTTGCCACGTCCTTCTTCGGCCCCAGAGCCGAGCCATCCACCAAGCGGCGTAGCAGTGGCCGGAAACCCCTTAACCCCAAAGATCCTATGGTAGTCTCATTTTTTATGCCTCTTAAAGACAGTTCGTTCTTCATTACTTCAGTAAACTTTTTAAATCATTGGCGTCGACCTTCACCTTTTAGCTTTTTGCTAAAAGGTTGCATTAATGCTAGCAAGGTGTCCTCTCTCATCATTAAATTTTCAGAAAGATTGGCAGCTAGCTCATCGCAACTTTAAAGGCTTAAGCTGCCATAATTGTCACTAAAATTTTTATGTATTTACATGTTTATAAGCTTTTTGCTCTGATTATTTAAAATTCTTAGAAATAATTTAAATCGAACTATTTTTTATTCTTGAATCTCTATGCTACACTTAGCTGGAATTTTATATCTGAATTTTTTTAGTGCTTGCTTTGCAATTTCTAAGAATTCCTTCTTAGTTTTAATTAGAACAATTTTTTCTCCAGGCTTTATTTGTAATGCAACGCCTGCAGGTCTCCCGAAAGCTAATCTCATTCCTTGTGAATATCTATCTGCTCCAGCACCAGTAGCAATTGGTTTCTCTCTAATAACATGAAACGGATATTTTAAAATCATCATAAAATAGTTTTGGGGACCAATCTTTTTTTCAAGAAATTGATGTGCTACTACTCTTGCAGCTTCTAGTGCATTATGTCTTATTTGTACACCATCTTTCGAAACTAAATATAGGGAAACATTTGCATCTAAATTTGGGTTACCCATTCTAAATTGATGAATTTTTGGAATTGGTACTCCAACGACATAACTTTTTCGAGGATTCTTTTGGCTAACTCTTGTATAAGGTCTTTCTAATCTTCTAACAGTTCTTCCAGGTCTTAGCGGCATTTTAAAAAATTGAAATATGGTTTTAAAAAAATTTACTTATTCAGTCTTTCTAGAAGAGAAGAATATATAAAAGGTAATACAAGTGTAGCTTCAGCAAACAAATTTACATTCTTTGCATTTTCTTTAATTTTCTTCCAACTTATTGCCTCTCTTGTTTGTGCTCCGCTTAAACTCCCATCTAATTCTGTTGCTGTTGTTATATAAACACAACAATCTAAACCATTTTTAAATTGATTCCACCAAATTGTATGATGTTTACTTATTCCACCGCCAATTATTAGAGCTCCTGTTTTTTCGGAATTCCAAATTAAATCACTTAAATACTGTTCGTCTTTCCATATATTAACATTAAAATCTTTATGGTCTTGCCAGAATTGCCATATTTGATAGCCAACAGCGCCATCACTTATACCAGGTATAATTATTGGAATTTTATTTTTCCAAGACCAATAAAGTATAGAATCTTCTTTAAGTCTTCTGCCCAATTCCCAACAAAATTCGTATGTAGCCAATTCTTTTTTTTCTGAATAAATTTCTTTAAGCCAACTCCTCATTTTTTCTTCAATTATTATTCCATAAGAATCAGTAGGTATTAATACATTCCCAAGCCTATTTATTTCTCTTTTTCTCAACTCTTTATCATTCATTAAAAAAGAACCTTGATAGTATTTTTTAAAGGATCTTGCTATATCATGATCTAAAGTTCCACAAGTTGTTATTATAACATCAAACCATTTGTTCTTTATCATATCTTTTATAATTCCTCTTGCTCCAGTAGAAATTATGTCAGCTGTAAATGAAAGAAACTTAACGCATTTTTTGTTCTTTATCATTTCTTCTAAAATATCTATAGCTTGTGAAAGATGGGGAGCCTGAAATCCTCCAGATTCTTTCATTTTTCTTACAATAGAATCAACACTTTCATTTTTTTTAAAAGTTATATCTTTAACTTCTTTCATATTGAATTTAGAAATTAAGTTTTTAAAATTGAAGAATAACTAAAATTCTATGGCAGTTTGGCAAAGAGGATTAAGAGGAAGAACTGAAACAGGAGCTAGAATGAAACCGGCTAGAAAAAAGAAGAAAAGAGAATTAGGTTCAGAACCTACTAGAACAAAAATTGGAGAAGAAAAGAGAAAAATAGTAGATGCTTATGGTGGCAATAAAAAGATTAAATTGACAGCAGCAAGTTTTGCAAATGTTTTAGATCCAAAAGAAAAAAAGAGCTATAAGGTAAAAATATTAGATGTAGTTGAAAACCCATCTAATATAGATTATGCTAGAAGAAAAATTATAACAAAAGGCGCCATAATAAAGACTGAAATAGGTTTAGCAAAAGTCACCTCAAGACCAGGACAAGATGGTATAGTAAATGCTTTATTAATTGAAAGGAAATCTTAATAAAATATTTTTTAAACTTTACAAAATATTTTTATTATGAAGAGAGTTAAAACGGGAATTCCTGGATTAGATGAGATTATTAATGGAGGAATACCAGAAAGAAATGTTGTTTTATTAAGCGGCGGTCCAGGAACAGGTAAGACAATTCTCTCTCAACAGTTTATTTGGAATGGTTTACAACAAAATGAATCAGGAATATATGTAGCATTAGAAGAGCATCCAGTTCAAATAAGACAAAATATGTTACAGTTTGGTTGGAATGTAAAACCGTTTGAAGAAAAAGGAAAATTTGCTTTAGTTGATGCATTCACAGCAGGCATAGGAAAATCAAAAGAATACGAAAAATATGTGGTTAGCGATTTGGGAGATGTTAGAGATTTAATAGATGTTCTAAGTTTGGCTGTTAAAGAAATAAATGCACAAAGAGTTGTAATTGATTCAGTAACGAGTTTATACATGAATAAGCCTGCAATGGCAAGAGGAATAATTTTACAATTGAAAAGAGTTTTAGCAGGCTTAGGCTGCACAACTATTTTTGTTAGTCAAATAAGCGTTGGAGAGATTGGATTTGGAGGACCAGGAGTAGAACATGGTGTAGATGGAATAATAAGATTGGATTTGGATGAAATCGATGGAGAACTAAAAAGAAGTTTGATTGTTTGGAAAATGAGAGGAACAAGTCATAGCATGAAAAGGCACCCATTCGAAATAACTGATAAAGGAATTGTTGTTCATTCTAAGGAGGTTTTGAAATTATGAATGAAATACCTTTAAATCCTCTCGGTAAAAAAGACATCCATCAGCTAGAAAGTTTACTTTTAACATTAACACTTTTTAGACCAGAAGTTATAGATACTATAAGAACTTCTAGCGAAAGATTAACTTGGGTCGATAGTTTAGCAGTTGCTGCAGGATCTTTAGCTAGAGAGAAAGCTAAAATGAGTGTTAGAGAAATAGCTGAAGAGTTAGGTAGAACAGAAGAAACTGTAAGAAAACATCTTAAAGGGGAAACAAAAGCAGGTAAATTAATTAATGAAACTTATGAAATGTTGAAAAAATATGTTAAAGAAGGTAAAACAGAAGAAATTCTATTTGCTTTATTTTCAGAAAGAGCAAAGGAAACAGAAGAAAGAATTAAGCAGCTAGAAAAGGAAAATGAAGAACTAAAAGCTAAATTAAGGAAAATTAAGCAAGAGCTAGAAGGATTAAACCTATAGCTTTTTATTTTTCTTTTTTAAATTTTTTTCTCATGAGAAATGAAAAAAGAATAAAATATTCAACATTCTTTTCGTCTTTAGCGGGAAGTCTATTTTCTCCATTTTTGACTTTATATGCTTTGTATTTAGGTGCATCAAATTTTCAAATAGGTTTGATATCTTCATTAACATCAATATTTGCAATAATAGCTCAGTTATTAGGAACGCCTATAATAGAATCAACTAGGAAAAAAATTTTGCTGTATATTATTTTTAATTCAATTGGATATCTCTTTTTTATACCGATATCTTTAATAAACAATTCTATCCACTTGCTATTTTTAATTTCCCTCCAAACCTTTTTCTTTTCTTTTCCTTTGCAAGTTTGGAATGAAACTTTAGTTAAAATTTTTCCAAAGTGGAGAAGAGGGAGAGATATAGGTCTTATTAATAAAATAGGTAGTTTGGGAAGTTTAATAGCTTACATTGCAGCTGGATATATTATAAGAAAATTTGGCTTTATTCCTTATTTGTTTTATGCAGCAACGTTCTTTGGCTTATTGAGCGACATAGTTCTAATTGGTATGAAAGAGGGAATTTCCAGGAATAAGGAAATATTTTCATCTTTGAAAGAAACTTTTTCATTTAATATTTTAAGAGAAAAGAATTTCAAAAATCTAATACTGATAATCTTTATCTTTAATTTTTCTGTATCTATAGGTGCTCCTATGTTTTCTGTATATTTGATAAAAAATCTAAAGGCTGACAGTCTTCAACTTTCTTTGGTTTCAATAATAAGCTTAATAGTTACTCTGGTTTTTTCTGAGGCATGGGGTTTTGTTATAGATTTTGTTGGTAGAAAAAAGGCTATATTGGCAAGCCTTCCGCTAATTTCCTTTTATCCTTTATTTTATGTTTTTTCTGCTAAAATGTCAGAAATATACTTTTTTACAATTATTGGTCAAATGGGATGGGTAGCTTTCAATCTTGCTATATTTTCTTACCTAAGTGATATAAGCGAGGATTCAGTTAGTAGAAAATTTATGTTTTTTAACGTCTTTTCTTCCATTGCTTCATCTCTTGGGTCTTTTATCTCAGGTCTTTTAGCAGAAAAAATAGGAGTTATATCAGTATTAAAAATATCTTTTTTGATGAGATTGTTTTCTTCCTTCTTCTTTTTTAAATTGGGAGAAGAAAAAGGATATATACCAAGAGGATTCTTCTCTTTTCTATCTCCATACACAATATCTTCTTATATAGAGTCATTCGTCTCTGTTTATTCTCTAGTTTTAAAGGAAACAAGAAAGACTGTTATAGATAGAATAGCTAAAAAACTTGAAGAAATGCTTATGAAATAAACTTTATTAACTCTATTATCAAGTTATCGTATGAATGAAACATTATTTTTGAACGAAATCTATACTTCATTTGTTAACTATATTCCAAACTTAATTGCTTTTTTTATTTTAATTTTTCTAGGTTGGGGAATAGGAAAAATTGTAGGAAAAATATTTGAAGAAATAATAAAACGATCTAAAATTGAAAAAATCATTTTTAGGGAAAAGAAGCCAATTATTTCCCTTACTTCCTTCTTCTCTTTATTGGCTTCTTGGAGCATTTATCTTATTTTCATTCAGGCTGCTGTAGAAGTTTTAGGAATTAAAGTAATATCTGATATAATTTCATCAATCGTTAATTACATACCAAGGATATTTCTTTTTTCTGTAGTAATGATAGTTGGTTATGTTTTTTCTGAGTACTTAAGAGTCGAAATAGAAAAAAACAAAATAAAATTTAAGGAATTGATATCTAGAATAGTATTTTGGATAGGAATTTATGTGTCTCTTCTAATAGCTTTACCAATTCTAGGAATAAGAACTTTTATTCTAGAAATATTGCTTGTTATTCTTGTGTTAAGTGTTAGCTTACCATTTTCGGTTGCCTTTACTCTAGTTTTAAAGGATGAATTAAAAAAGGATATAAAAAAGTGGATGAAAAAAGTTAGAATTTAAACTTTGGTTAAAATTATAGTTAATGAAAAGAGAACCAGCAATTAAGGTTAGAATAAAAGACATAGTTAGCGGAAAATTTTTTCAAGGAAATAAAGATGAAATGAAGCCGAGTTTTTTAATAACTCCGCTTGGGCAAAAAATCTCAAGAGTAAATGTTTTGGCAACAGTAACAGATAAGTTTTTAAGTGAAGATGAAAGTTATATTTCTTTTGTATTAGATGACGGAACATCATCTATAAGAGCTAAAGGTTTTAGAGAGAAAGTTGATTATATGAAAAAAATAGAAATTGGAGATAGAGTTATAGTGATTGGAAAATTGAGGGAATGGAATGGTGAGATCTACATAAATGTTGAGATTATAAGAAAAGTTGATGATCCAAATTATGAAACTTATAGAAAGTTGGAAATCCTTAAGGAAATAATTCCTTATAAAAAAATGATAACAGAATTAAAAAACATGAGAGAAAGAATGAGTGAGGAAGAATTTATTAATGAAGCAAAAAAAAGATTTGGGCTAGATGAAGAGATTATTTCTTTTGTTTTGGAAAAGAAGGTTGAAGAGAAAAAAGATTATAAAAGCGAGATAATAAAGCTGTTGAAAGAGCTAGATACTGGAGAAGGAGTAGAAATTTTTAAAATTTTCGAAATCGTAACAATTCCTTCTCAGGAAGTAGATTCAGTTTTAACAGAGCTTTTAAATGAAGGAAAGATTATTGAAATATCCCCAGGAAGAATAAAGGTGATAGCATGAATTACGAGGATATGCTCGAAGAAGCTTTTAAAAAGATTGTAAAGAAAGATTTTCAATCAAGATTTCAGATTCCTCAAATAGAGGCTGAAGTTCAACCTAATAGAATAATAATCAAAAATTTCAAAAAAATTGCTGAATATCTTAGAAGAGATGAAAAACATATAGCTAGATATCTGTTAAAAAATACGGCTTCTTCGGGTGAAATAAGCGGGGAATATCTTGTTATAAATAAAAAAATTAAAGTAGAGGTTGTGCAGAAAAAATTGGAAGATTATATAAAATTGTTTGTCATATGTAAAGTTTGTGGTCAACCAGATACACGATTAATAAAAGAAGGAAGAACATATATGATAAACTGTGATGCATGCGGTGCTAGGTATGCCATTAAAGAATGAGTTTTGGTGTAAGGTAATTAAAACAAAGTTTGATTTTTTAGTGGCAATTTGCGATAAGGATTTGCTCGGTAAATCTCTAGAAGTTGAAAAGGGCCTAAAGATTAAAATAAGCGAGAGGTTTTATAAGGAAAAGATTATTGATGAAAGAGAGGCAATAACTTTAATGAAGAAAGCAACCATTGGAAACCTTTTTGGAGAAAATATAGTAAAATTAGCGGTAGAGAATAACTTTATTTCTGAGGAAAATATAATTTACATAGATGGGGTACCACATGCGCAATTTGTTAAAATATAAGAAGGGTCAGTTTTTCATAATTTCTATAGTTTCACTATCTATAGTTTTATACGCGATAAGCAAAATAATTTTTCCTCCAGTTATAATTGATACATCTTCTGTAGCTTTAAGGGACGATTTCTTCGTTTTTAACAATATAGTCGAAAAAAGCTTACAAACCATAAACCTAAGTAAAAGCTGTGATGATCTGACTTACAATTTGCAAGAGTTAAAGGAAATAATTAAAAAAAGTTATGCACCAAGATTCAGAGTAGAATATGAGTATAATATAATAAGTTGTAATGATGTTAGTAGAACTGCAAATATAGGCTTTAATATTTCTCTCTATTCTCCAGACTCCTTTATACAAACTAATTTTACAAAAATTGTAAATTGGTAGGGTGTGCCTGCCATAACCCACCTTCTGTTCAGGGCAGCATTCGTCTAAGCGCCTTAAAGGCTTGCATCTCATCGATTGTGTAGGTCCGTTTCACCCTTTTGTAAGCAACTCATATTTTAATCATCGTTATCGCTTACAAAAGGTCTCGTTTCTGATACCTACACAGGGCTTCTCAGCCCTTTTAATCTCGATGGGTGGAATTTCCTCACCCTTGCTTTTGGGCAAGGGCGAAGCTGCCCAGCAGGCTCACCCAAAAAAAGTAATTTTTTTAAATATTTAAGCTTTAATTTCAATCTCTTTAATGGCTGGAAAGGAAATAACCATAAAAATACCAAGTTTTAGCCTGAAAAACAACTTTTGGAAAATATTGTCTCTGTTATTATTAGTTGTTTTAATTGGAACGAATTATCAAATAATTTCAGGTAGATTTTTGAGTTCGTACTCATCTCCACAAGAAATAGGTAAAAAAGTTATAGATTTTATAAACAACAATTTAGTACAACCTGGAACTTCAGCCGAATTAATTAATGTAAGTGATAAAGGAAGCTATTATGAAATTTGGACGAAGTATAGGGGCACAGAAATTCCAGTGTATGCAACAAAAGACGGTAAAACATTATTTTTACAGGCTATTGAGATTAAAGAAACTATAACTCAAGCAACAGAAACTCAAACAAATAAAGCTCAATCGTCTCCAAACATTCCTAAAAGAGATATACCAGATGTAAAAGTATTTATAATGAGTTATTGTCCATTTGGTATTCAAGCTGTTAAAGCGTTATTACCAGTTATGAAACTTTTAGATGGAAAGGCAAATATTTCTATTCATTACGTTTATTATGTAATGCATGGAGAAAAAGAGGTATATGAGAATTTGAGGCAGTATTGTATACAAAAGGATCAAAGAGAAAAGTTTTATGATTATATGTTATGCTTTGTTCAAAGCGGAGATTATCAAAAATGTATTAATGAAGCAAAAATAGATGTTAATAAGTTGAATCTTTGCATGAATGAAACCGATGCTAAGTTTAATGTAACAAAGAATTATAAAGACAAAAGTAGTTGGTTAAATGGATACTATCCTTTATTCTTAGTTGAAAAGGATTTGAATGATAAATATAATGTTGGAGGATCACCAACGATAATAATTAATGATCAGGAAGTTAGTATAAACAGATCACCAGAAGCATTTAAGGAAGCTATATGCAGCGCTTTCACTAATCCTCCAGCAGAGTGCAACGAAAAACTTTCTAGTGAAGTAGCATCTCCAGGAATAGGTCCATTAACTGGCGGTTCTAGTTCGAGTGGCTCTTGTGGTTAAAATTAGCTAACTAATATCTTTCTAAATTCTTCTTTTAATTTTATAATGTTCGTCTTTCCGTATTTTTCCTTAGTAATTATCCCTCTTTTAATAAGTTTTTCTATTACTCTATATGAATTTACCTTTCCAATATTTCTAGAAATTTTTGATTGCGTTATTTTACCATCGTTTTCTATCAACATTTTTATTACCAGGCTTTCACTTGGTTCGAATATTTTTAGCAATAGACTAAAATCTTTATTTTCTCCTTTTGTAAAATGCTGTGAAAATATGTAAAAGGAAATCAAACCAATAAGTATACCAAAAGAAGAAAACATCGGTATTAAAAGAGGAATTGGTAGTGTGCAAGAACAAGCTTTACCTTCAATTATTTGAGTCTGCGCATATAATGTTGCAAAAGAAACTGCAAATATAAATCCAGAAAGAATAGCCCCAAAAACTAGAATTATTTTTCTACCCAGCTTCATATTTAGTATTTGGCCTTTATTTATATAGGTTTCACTTTTTGAAACCAAATTATATATATGGTTTCAGCTAATATTTTCAATGAAAAAAATTGAAGAAATCTTAAAAGAAGATAGAATTAAGGAAGCTAAAAGATCTTTTCAGAAAGCATATTTTACGTATATAATAAATAGAGAAAAAGCAATGAAAGACGTAAAAGTTGAAGAGTTAAAAAAAGAGCTGAGAAAAATTAAGGAATATTCAATTGATAATATAGAAAATCTTAAGAGAGAAGCTATTAAAAATTTAGAAAGAAACGGAATAAAAGTTTATGAAGCTAAGAAAGCAAAAGACGCCGTTAGAATTTTTAAAAAAATTGTTAAAAAAAGAGAAAGAATTGTTAAATCTAAATCTAATGTGATTCATGAAATTGGTTTAATAGAAAAAATTGAAAATAGGAATGAAGTTATAGAGACTGATTGTGGAGATTTTCTAGTTCAAATTTGTAATGAAAAACCTTCGCATCCTGTTACACCGGCTCTTCATATCCCTATTGAAAAAATGGTCAGTATAATAGAAAAAAGATTTAAAGTTAAATTAAAGCCGAATGCAAAGGAGATAGCTAAGTGGGTTAGAGAATATTTAAGAGAAAAAATAAGAGAAGCTGATGTTGGTCTGACAGGAGCTAACGTTATTTCTTCTGATGGCTCTATTTTCATTTTAGAAAATGAAGGAAACATTTCTTTAGTTAGCAGAATACCAAGGAAACATGTTATAATAACCTCAATTGATAAAATTGTTCCCACTATTAAAGATGCCATTTTGATTTGTAAAGCCTCTTCTATTTGGGGTACAGGTTCATCTATGCCAGCTTATGTAAATGTTATTTCCTCTCCTTCAAAAACTGCTGACATTCAAAAAGAAATTGTTTATGGAATGCATGGTGCTGAAGAAGTTTATTTAATTTTATTGGATAATAATAGGTCAGAAATTGCAAAGAGCGAGCTAAAAGAAATTTTATACTGTATAAATTGTGGTGCATGCTTGTATGTATGTCCAGTTTATAGGCAAATATTTGATTATTATGGGTTTAATTATTTTGGCGGAAGGGGGGTTGCTTTATCTTCTCTAATTTATGGATTAAAAAAAGGTTATGAAAATGGTTTGTATTATTGCACAACTTGTATGGCATGTAAAGAAATTTGTCCTTTAAGCATAGATGTACCAAAGCTAATTAGAAAAGTTAGAACTCTTGCTTTGAAGAATGATATAACTACTGAAAGCGTAAGGCAAATGCTAGAAAATATAGAAGTTTCAGGAAACCCATTCGGCGAGGAAAAAGAAGGTATAATTCCGGATAAACTTTATTGTTGTTAGGTGGTTTTATGAGTTTCAAAAAAATATTAATTCTTCTTTTTGTTTTGAGTTTGTTTATTAATGTTGCTTTAGGAG
Source organism: Candidatus Aenigmatarchaeota archaeon (assembly GCA_049976365.1). Lineage (GTDB taxonomy): Archaea > Aenigmatarchaeota > Aenigmatarchaeia > CG10238-14 > SpSt-28 > SpSt-28. The sequence continues at coordinate 18,344 of JBMFIJ010000001.1, forward strand.
AAAAAGTATGTGTTTACATTTTTTATGGAGAAGGTTGTCCACATTGTAAAGAAGCTAGAGAATTTTTAAGTGAGTTAAAAAATAAGTATGAGTTAGAAATTCATGAATTTGAAGTTTATTATAATAAGAGTAATCAAAAATTGTGGGAAGAGGTTTCAAAAGCTTACAATGTAAAACCAATAGCAGTTCCAGAAATGTTTATCGGAAACAAAGCTTTTGTTGGATTTGCTTATGGTTCTCAAGAAGTTTTTGATAATAGTTATAATGCGTGGGTTGGATATAGTGACATAATAGAAAAAACGATTAAGGAGTACTCAGATAAAGGCGTTGCTTGTCCTTCAATTTCAGGCAATTTCTCTTTGGTTAATTCAAACAATTTTGGCAATCTTTTCATTTACTCATTATTAGCTATCTTACTAATGTTTATTTTCTATCTAGTTTTCAAAAAAGTTAAAATAAGAGTTAAAGCACTGATTTTGTTAGTAGCGTTACTATTCTCTTTTTCTCAAGCTTTTGCTTTTGATGCTAATAGTTTACCAACAAATTTACCCTTACCTTTACTAGGTGTTATTTTAGGATTGCTAGATGGCATTTTCAATCCTTGCGCACTTTCTGTTCTTCTTTTTATGATAGCATATCTTTTGTCTATCAACCTTAGAAAGAGAATGTTAATAGTTGGCTTTGTCTTTTCAGTCATGATTTTTACAGTTTACTTTTCATTTATGGTTGGAGTTTTCACAGTACTTCAAATACTTCCATATATGGAGTTAATTAGAAACGTCGTTGTTCTATTACTAATAATATTTGGAGCAATTGAGATAAAAGATTTCTTCTATTATGGTAAAGGTTTCTCTCTTTCCATACCTTCTTTTGCTCACAAAAAAATAGAAAAGCTGATTAAAGCAGGAACAATACCTGCTGCTCTTCTTTTAGGATTATTAGTTAGTTTAGTAGAAATACCTTGTGCTGGTGCTTTTCCATTTGCTTATACTTTCATACTAGCATCTAAAGGTATTTCAAAAGAGTTATCAATACTGTATATAATTTGGTATAATATCTTTTTTGTATTCCCCCTAATTGCACTGACTATTTTCTTCTATTTTAGTTTTAAGAAGATAGAAAAAGCTGAAAAAACTAGAAAAAAACTGAGAAGATACATGAGGCTTGTTGCAGGTTTGATTATGATATTGCTAGCAATATTAATGTACTTAAGGTGGTTATAAATGTCATGGCTTGATAAATTATTAGGAGGAAACATTCTTTATTATCCAGGATGCTTAACAAAATTTGTAGCTAAAGATTTGAAGAAAAACTATGAAAAAATTTTGGAATTGTGTGGAATAGAATTTATTGAATTGTCTGATAAAGAGGTTTGTTGTGGTTCTCCAGCTTTAAATGCAGGAGCTGAAGACACTTTTAAGATGCTTGCAAAAAAGAATTTTAAAGTTTTTAAAGAGCATGCTATAAAGAAAATTATATTTTCTTGCCCTGCTTGCTTTAAAACATTTTCACAAGATTATAGGGAATTGTTTGGAGAGGAATGGAAAATAGAATGCGAATATATTTTGATAACAATTATGAGGGCATTAAAAGAGGGTAAGATAAAAATTAAAAGAAAATTTAAGGAAAGAGTGACTTTTCACGATCCATGCTATTTAGCTAGATATTCAGAAATAATTAATGAACCTAGAGAAATTCTAAAAATGCTAGGCTTTAAAATAGTGGAAATGGAATTTTATGGCAAGAACACTTTTTGTTGTGGTGGTGGAGGAGGACTACAATCTAATTATCAAGCTCTGGCTAATGAAATAGCTGAAGAAAGAATAAGTCAAGCTAAAAAAATAAAAGTTAAAACAATTATAACATCTTGCCCTTTATGTTATTTACACTTGAAAAGAAATTCTAAAGGAATAAAAGTCATGGAGATTTCTGATATAATTATTAGTGCTATTGAAGAAAAGAAATAAGTAGATAGTTAAATTTTAATTTTCTTTATAATTTTTAGCAATGATTCTCCTCTTCTTGTCAAGCTGTATATTTTTCTTTTATGAAAAGCTCTCTTTTTTATAACATTCTCTTTCAAAAGAATCTTTATAGAATAAGTTAAAGAAGGAGAACAAACTTTACATTCCTTCTTAATTTTATTAAATGATTTCTCTCCTTTTGATAGGCATAACATTACTTCTAAGTTTGTTTTATTTCCTAGTATTTTTGAAATTTTTTTGGTATCGAGCTTCATAATAAATATTTATATTAATAATTATGAAAAGTATAAAAATTATACTATGAGCGAGGATAAGGAATTAGAAAAAATTAGAAGGAAAAAGTTGAATGAACTAATGAAAAGATATGGTTTAGAGAGCTCTTCAAAAAAAATACCAAGTATAATAGAGGTAAATGATAGTAATTTTAGAGAAAATGTAATAGAGTTGTCAAAAAAAATACCAGTATTAGTTGATTTCTATGCAGATTGGTGTTACCCTTGTAAAATTTTATCACCAGTTTTAGAGAAAATTGTTAAAGAAAATAGCGGAAAAATTGTTTTAGCTAAAATTAATGTTGATAAATCTCCAATTACAGCAGGTGAATTTGGTATAATGAGTGTACCTACAGTAATTCTTTTTAAAGATGGTGAAGCAATAGATAGATTTGTCGGAGCATTACCGGAACCATACATAAAAGAGTGGCTAAAAGAGGAGGTTATGATTGTATGAACGAAATGTATGATGTAATAATAGTTGGAGGAGGGGCAGCAGGATTAACTGCTGCAATTTATGCAGCGAGAAGACTGTTGAAAACACTTATAATAACTTTAGATATAGGAGGGCAAGCATTGCTAACGGATCAAATAGAAAATTATCCTGGTTATTTAGGAAAAAGTGGAATAAAGCTTATGAAAATATTTGAGGAACAAGCAAGGAGTTTTGGTGCAGAAATTTTAATAGGTTATGTTACAAAAATAGAAAAAGTAGATGATCATTTTAAAGTTATAAGTAATGTTGGAGAATATGAAACAAAAGCAGTTATAATTGCGGCAGGAAAAGTTCCAAGGAAACTGAATGTTCCAGGAGAAGATAAGTTTTTAGGAAGAGGAGTTAGTACATGTGTAACTTGTGATGCACCATTTGCAAAAAATAAAATAGTTGCTGTAGTAGGCGGGGGAAACTCCGCTTTAGAAGGAGCAGAAGTTTTGTCTAAATTTGCAACTAAAGTCTATTTAATTCATAGGAGAGATGAGTTTAGGGCAGATGAAATAACTGTAGAAAAAGTTAAAAAGTTATCAAATGTTGAATTTGTTTTAAACACAATTGTTACAGAAATAAAAGGCGATAAAAAATTAGAGAGCATCATTATAAAGAATGTAAAGAGCGGAGAAGAAAGAGAACTTAAGGTTGATATGGTATTTCTAGAAATTGGTCATGAGACTAAAATAGATTTTGTAAAACATTTAGTAAAAGTAGATGAATATAATCAAATTATAACCAATAAATTAGCTGAAACAAGTTGCGAAGGAATTTTTGCTGCGGGTGATGTTACGGATTCTCCTTACAAGCAACTAGTAATAGCTGCAGCAGAAGGAGCAATAGCGGCCTTATCAGCTTATAATTATATAGCAAAAAAAGAGGGAAAGACTGGAATTAAAGTTGACTGGAAAGGAGGTGGTTAAAATTATAGAAAAATTTATGGATGAATTTGGTCCTGAAAAAATAATAGAGGTTTACGATCCAAGAGTTAAACTTCATGGCTTTGTTGTTATTGATAATACTGTAAGAGGGCCAGGAAAAGGAGGAATAAGAATGACCCCAACAGTTACAATTGAAGAAGTTTTTAGATTAGCAAGAACAATGACTTGGAAGACTGCTTTAGCGGACTTACCATTTGGAGGAGCAAAATCGGGAATTGTAGCAAAGGAAGAAGAAATTAAGAACAAGGAAAGAAAAAGAGAGCTTATGATTGCATTTGGAAGAGCTTTGAAAAATATTGCTCCAAAGATTTACATAGCAGCACCGGATATAAATACTGGGGAAGAAGAAATGAGATGGTTTGTTGAAGGTAATGGTAATCCAAAATCTACTACAGGAAAACCTAAAGATTTAGGTGGTTTACCACACGAGCTAGGAAGTACAGGTTTTGGAGTTTATCATGCTACTTTAGTAGCAGCTAAATTTATGAAAATGGATATAAAGAATTCAACAATAGCAATAGAAGGCTTCGGAAACGTTGGTAATTTTGCAGCAAAGTTTTTGTATAAAGAGGGAGCAAAGATAGTTGCCATTAGTGATAGTAAAGGAGTTATTTATAACAAAGATGGAATAGATATAGAAAAATTATTAGAAGTTAAAAAACAAACGGGAAGTGTAATTAATTATAAACCAGGAGAAGTTTTACAAAATGAAAAGATTTTTGAGTTAGATGTAGATATTTTAATACCTGCAGCGATGCCAGATGTTATAAATGAAAAAAATGTTGACAAAATTAAAGCAAAAATTATAGTAGAAGCTTCTAATATTCCAGCAAAACCAGAAATAGAGGATAAATTACATAATAGAGGAATTTTAGTTGTTCCTGATTTTGTTGCAAATGCAGGTGGAGTAATATCAAGTTATGCAGAATATAGAGGATATGATGAACAAAGAGCATTTTCTCTAATAGAGAAGAAAATTGTTAAAAACACAAAGCTAGTACTAAAAAGAGCGAAAAAAATGAATGTAAAGCCAAGAGATGCAGCAATGGAAATAGCCAAGGAAAGAGTTTTGAAAAAGATTTAAATTATCTTTTTTTATTTTTTTATGAGAGTTTATGTATTTTCGTTTCTTCCGACAAAAAAAATAAAAAAGATGCTTCTCAAAAATGGGTTTACAGTTTCAAGCTTCAAGCCAGATATTATCGTTAGTTATGGTGGAGATGGAACGTTTTTAACTGCAGAAAGAAGCTATCCATCAATACCAAAGCTTATAGTAAAAAAAGAAAAAAAAGTAAAAGATTTTGAAATCCTAGAGGCAGAATTGGCAAAATACTTACCAAAACTGAAGAATGGTTTATTCAAGATTGTTGAATTTGATAAAGTAGAAGCGATATTCAAAAACAAAAGATTAGTAGGTATTAATGAAGTTCAGATAAGGAACAAATTACCTATAGAAGCCTTAAGATTTAATGTTTCAATTAATGAAAAAAAGTTTGAAAATGTAATTGCAGATGGAATGATAGTTGCTACGCTATTTGGCTCTACCGGATATTATTCTTCAGCTGGTGGAAAGAAATTTAAAAGAGGATTAGGTTTGTGCTTTAACAACCCTCATAATATAAAAATAAAAAGTATCATTCTTAATGGAAATGAAGAAATTAAAGTTAAAATATTGAGAGGCATGGCATACTTAGCTAGCGATAATAATCCTATGCTGTTAAATTTAAAGGAAGGAGATGAAGTTTTGATTAGAAAGAGTGAAGAAAAAGCTAAAATAATAAAATTTAGATCATAAATGACTTTAGTCTTATGACATTTCCTTTTCTCCTTTCAAAACCTTTTTTAAGCTTTCTGTATTTTTTCTTCTTCATTTCAGGCTCATAAGAGTAGATATCCATTATCTTTCTTAAATTTTTGATATTTATATATAGAAAGCAATATATGCAGATGCTAATAGATGAAGAATCAAGAAGAGTTTTAGAAGAAAAATTTGAGAAGGAAATGAAAAGAAATGTGGAGATTTATTATTTTGTAGAAAAGCATGAACATTCTCATGATGAACATTCTCATCATGAACATATACACTTAGATGAGATAGTTGATCAGTTTTTGCAAGAGTTATCCGAACTTTCAAAAGGAAAGATAGAAATTAAAAAATTTGGATTAAATTCTAAAGAAGCCAAGGAATTTAGCGTAGATAGAAATTTAACAATACTTATCGATCCCAGAAACGGATACAGGATATTTTATATTGGCTCTCCTTTAGGCGAGGAAGCTTGGGCTTTTATAGATACAATAGTTCAAGTTTCGAAAGATGAAAGTAATATTTCAAAAAGATCTAAAGAAAAACTTAAAGATTTGAATAAAAACGTAGAAATTCAAGTTTTTGTAACTCCTCAATGTCCTTATTGTCCATATCAAGTACTTCTAGTTAACAACATAGCTATAGAAAAGAAAGGATTAGTTCATGCTAAATGTATAGAGTCGTTGGAAAATCCTGATCTTGCTGATAAATTTAATGTTCAAGCAGTACCCCACACTGTTATAAATGAAAAGCAAGAACTAATAGGTGTTCAACCAGAAGACAGAATGGTAGAAGCTATACTTAAAGAGGGATGAAAATTAACTTACTTATGCTTTTTCTTTCTACTATTGATATAACAGCAAGCATATCCGTATTTCTTAATATAAACTTTTTCTTGCTTTTCCTACTGCTGCTTACTAAAGGAATTTGGAGTTTGATATTAGGCTCTTTAACTAAAGACCTTTTTACAATTACCTTGTCTCTGATTGATATTTCTACATCTCTAGTAGGAATATTTTCCATCTATCAGTTTAAAATAATTGCAACCTTATGTTTTATAAAGGGTATTTATTCTTTACTATTTTCCTTCTAGAGTTTGAGAAATTCAAAATAGTTTATAATAAAAAAACTACTTTAAAGGCTTTAACGTTTTTATATTTAGTATTTCATAGTATTCGACTTCGCTCCCTTCTTTTATTTCCTCTTTTCTTTCTTCAGGAATTTCTAACTGCAATTCTTCAAAAGTTTGAGAATCCATTAAATGAGCAACATTTCCTTCTATTGCCAAAACTTGAGCTTTCTTTTTTTGAAGAATCGGTACTTCGACTTCTTCATCAGATGGTTTAACTATACTTCTCCTAGTTCCATCTAATAAACCAATAGCGTCCACCCTTGTTTTAGCAGCTCCATGTTTTCCGCTAGTTGATGTCGTCACTTTTTCAACTTTACATGGGGCGCCATCAATTATTATGTAATTACCTGGTTTAAGGTTTTTAATTACTTGTGTAGTTTTTTCTACCATTTAATTCACCTCGAAGCTAATTCAATATCTTCTTTTTTTACAGTTAACCTTTTTGCATGATTTGCTAATTCTATAGCTCTTTTACTAATTTTTTCGCTTAAATCTATCATTGCTTTCTCTATTTCTATCAATGCTTCTTTTGAAACTCTTTTTACATTATTAGCCTTAGCAAGCTTTAACAATGTGTTTTTTCTAAATTTTATGTCGTTCATTTATATTAATGTTGCTCAGAAATATAAATTTATGGAAATAGAATCTACTTGCATTTATTGTGCTGTTGGATGCAAACTGAAATATGAGGTTGAAAGCAATAGAATTATCAGAGTTTTGCCATTAAAAGATGATCCAGTTTCGAAGGGAAGACCATGTATAAAAGGACTTTTAATAAATGAAGTAGTTGATTATGGAAGGATTTTAAAACCGATGATAAGAGAAGGTAAAAGGTTCAGAGAGATATCTTGGGATAAAGCGTTTTTAACGTTGTATAAAATTTTAAATAAATATTCTGGTGAGGAAATTTTCTTCTCCGCTTCAGGAAAAATAACTAATGAAGATAACTTTGTTATTCAAAAATTTGTTAGAATTGTAATGGATTCAAACAATATAGATAATTGTTGTTCAAGACTTTGTCATATGCCAACCCTCTTAGCGTTTAAAGACGCTTTCGGTATTGGCGCATCTCCAGGCTATCTAGATGAAATAGAAAATTTAGATTGTTTGCTTATAGTTGGATCCAATCCGGCTTCTAACCATCCTGTTATCTTTAATAGAATTTTAGAAATGAAAGAAAAAGGAGGTAAAATAATTTTAATTTCTCCTATAATTTCAGAAACAGCAGATTATTCTGATTTACATCTAAAAGTAAATCCTGGAACAGAACTATTATTTTTTAACTGTTTAATTAACCTTCTGATAGAAAGAAGAGAAATAAAAAAACAATGTAAAGGATTTGAGGAACTGAAAGAAATTGTAAAAGATTATACTCCAGAAATGTTAGAGGAATTTTGTGGAATAAAAAAAGAAGAATTTTATGAGGCAGTTAACATCATAGCTAATTCAAAAAATTTTGGTATAATACATGGTATGGGTCTCACGCAACATACTAATGCTGTAGAAACTTTGCATGGGCTAACTAATTTAGCTATTATAACTAATGCTAAAATTTTAACTAATAGGGGAGAGATAAATGTACAAGGAAGCGGTGATATGTTAACTTTTCCTTATCCACTACAATTTAGTGAAGATGTAAATCAAAAATACTTAAGAAAAATTTGGAAAAAAGAACTTTCATCAAAAAAAGGAACGAATCTTATAGAAGCAATTGGTTTTGGGAATTCTAAAGTATCTTTTATAACTTCTTTTAACCCTGCTCAGTCGATGCCAGACCTTAATAGAATTCATAAAAATTTAAGAAAGATGTATATAGTTCAATTGGAATCTTATTTCAACTTAACCTCTTATTTTTCTAAGCTGATCTTACCAACACCTCTCTTAATTGAAAGAAAAGGAACTATAACTACCGGAGAAAGAAGAGTAAGATTAGTAAGAAAGGTTAGAGATCCTCCAGGAGAATGTATGAATGAGTGGAAAATATTCTCAAGATTGGCAAGGATGTTCGATATCAAAGGATTTGAATATAAGGATGAAATAGAAATTTTTGAAGAAGCAACAAAAATTGTAAAGGCATACAATAAAGTAGATGCAAAAAAGGTTTATTCTGGAAAAGACGCTTTTGCAGACAAGAAAATAAAGTTTTTGAAAATAATACCAGAAAAGTTTCTGGGTTTAGAAGAAATTAGAAGCAGAAAATATCCATTCATTCTATTTACATTTAGGTCCAAGTTTCACTTTTTAACTAATGAAGCTACTGGAAAATCAAAAATTTTAAATAAGTCTCAAGAAGGGCCTTATTTTTACTTAAATGAGGAAGATGCAAAAATGTTGAAAATAAAGAATTTTGATGAAATTGTTGTTAAAAGTAAAGTTGGTAGCTTAAGAGGATATGCCTTTATAAGCAAAAGAATTTTAAAGGGATATGTTGGGGCGCACTTTCATTTCGAAAACCTTCTTGTTAACAAACTCTATCCTTTAGATTTTGATAAAAGAAGCTTCACACCAAACTTTAAGAATGTTGCTGTTAAAATAGTAAAAGTAAGGAAGTAGAAAATTAGATATGATTAGAGGAACACTAAGAGACATACTCATCATATATCTATGCTTTTCTATTTTCTCAAACATTCTTTCTGGAAATTTCAAGGCAGACAGCACGTTTATAGTTTCAACTTTAATCGTATTTTTTCTAACTATATGGTTTATTTTGGAAAAAATTGGTATTCTACCTAAATTTACAGGATAATTCCCTTTATCAAATTTGCAAAGTTAACATCTTTTTTTCTTTTGTAAAATATCTCATTTATTTCTTCCTTTTCCTCAAAAGTTTCTTTTGTTTCTTTCCAAAATATCCCTATTGGTATTTTTGATTTTTCTTCAAGATTATAATTCCATTCCAAGGAAAGTTTCATCGCCTCTTCAAAACTTTTTGGTATTTCAATTTTGTAGATTCTTTCTTTTAGAAAATTGGTTGTATTGTGAAATACTATGCAAGGTTGTAAAATATCAACAAAAGAAAAACCTTTGTGTAATATAGCTTCTCTCATAACATTTTCTAAATGCTCTTTCTCTAGTACAAAGCTTCTAGCAACGAACGATGCTTTACTAGCTAACATAAGAAATACAGGATTTATTGGTTCTTGTTTTTCTCCTTCAGGTCTAACTTTAGATTTATAGTTCCTTTCGCTAGTTGGAGTAGATTGACCAACAGTTAATGCAAAGTTTTGATTGTTATGTACAAAAACTTTAATATCTACATTATATCTAGCAGCGTGAATTAAATGGTCTAGACCTTCAGCGTAAATATCGCCATCTCCAACAAAAGAAATTACCTTTAAATCTTTATTAGCAACTTTAATACCTAAAGCTGTTGGTATTGCTCTTCCATGCAAAGCATTAAAGCTAGAGAGATTTAAATAATCGGAAATTTTTCCATGGCAACCTATTCCAGCAACAACAACTACTTTTTTCAAGTCTATTTTACCCTCTTTTTCCAGTTCACTCAAAACTTTTGCAAAAGAGTGTAAAATTATGTTGTTTAAACAACCGGGACACCAGCTTATTTTATAATTGCTTATTATTTTATTGTTTTCCACTTAACCACCTTTTTACATTCAATATAATTTCTTCGCTTGTAAATGGTCTACCATCATATTTTAATATCTCATCTAACTCAAAACCGGTATTTTCTCTTATAACGCTTCCTAACTGACCGCCAACATTATTTTCTATAATAACTTTCCTTTTTGATTTTTCAATTTCTCCCTTTACAATTTCTTTTGGAAATGGAGAAATGTAAATTATATGAAGGAATCTAAAATCTTTTAAAGTAGATAAAGCATCTAATATTGCTCCTTTTGTAGAACCGAAGCTTATTATGAGATTTTTCCCATTTCCATAAACTTTTGCCATTTCAAATTTTCCCTCAACTTCTTTCTTTAATGTCTCAAATTTTCTCATTCTTTTTTCTTGCATGGCTTTTGCTGTTTTTGCATCTTCTGTTGTAAATCCATATTCATCATGCTCATAGCTATTTACTTTTACAATTGCTTCACCAGGAACGCTTCTTGGAGATATGCCATCCTTTGTTAGAGAATAAGTTTTAAATTTCTTTTGATCTTTCAGTATTATGTTTTCAACTTTTATCTTAGGTTCTTCTATGCTGTCAAAAGTGTAAAAACTTTCTGCCAGATGTTTGTCAGAAAGAATTATTGAAAGAACATTGTATTTGTAAGCCAAATAAAATGCTTCGATTGTTTTGTAAAAAGCTTCTTTTGCATCTCCGGGCGCAATAACGACTCTAGGAAAATCACCATGGCCACAATTTAATGCTAATTTTAAATCGCCTTGCATGGTATAAGTTGGCATACCAGTCGAAGGTGATGCTCTTTGAGCTAAATATACTACTAAAGGAATTTCTGTCATTCCTTGTAAACTCATAGCTTCACACATCAAATCAAATCCGCCACCAGAAGTTCCTACCATAGAAATAGCGCCAGCATAGCTTGCCCCTAATGCAGCATTTGCTACAGCAATTTCATTTTCAAGCTGAAGGGTTTTCATTTTATATTCTTCTCTTTTGCTAGAAAGAAAATGCAATAATGGGGTTGCTGGTGTCATTGGATAAGCAAAGTATATATCTAATCCAGAATAAATTGCTCCTAAGCCTACAGCTGTTGTACCGTCTATAAATACTTTTTTGTTTCTTCTCTCAGGTATCTCAATTTTTTTTAGCTTTCTTGAATATTCATAACCTAATTTCGCTGCCTCTAAATTTTTTTCATCTTTTAATCTTTCCTTTATAGATTCTAAAAGCGTTTCTAAAGGAAGATCTAACGCTTTAAACAAGGCACCTAGAAATATAGAATTTCTTACTAAAGGTTTTGCATTTATTTTCTCTATTATTTCTTGAGTATTTACTTTAACATGTTTCTTGTAAGAGACGCTTAAGTCAGAAATTAGTATACAATCTGGCTTGAATTCATTTCTATGTATTTTAAAGCTATTTTCATCTAAAGCTATAGCTAAATCGAATGCTAGTTCATGAGAATGTATCGGTTTTTCTGATATACTAATTACATTAAAATTATGACCGCCTGTAATGAATGAGCCATAGTCTCTATAAACAAAAGAATAAAATCCCAATTTTATAAATGATTTTGCTAGAATTTCAGAAGAGGCTTCTATTCCTTGCCCAGCTTGCCCACCAATGAGAATGTTTATTTTCATCATATTTTTTTATGTGTCAGAATAAAAATTTTAAATTTTCTTTATGCTTGTCATTATTCTTCTTCCTTTAGGTACATAATTTTCTATAAAATCTTCTCTCAGTATTCCCGAACCAAAAAAATCATTATTATTTTTTATTAAAACAAAATTGTTTTTTTCACAATTAATTAATTCTTTCCATTTGGCAGGTAAACCTTCCATGAATTTGAATATATTTTCATCATCGAGAATAGCAATATTTTTATTCGCCTGCTTACCAACAATTTGGCTTCCTTCTACTGAAAGCTGAATCTTTTGATTTCTCTTTAATTTACCAATATATAATCCAAAATAGCTCGACTTTTCTATTAAATTTTCTACAGTAGAAATAGATTTAGAGGCTAGGAATATTTCCCCTCTTTTGTTAATATAAACCTCATAATTTGATAAATCTAGCTTTGCACCATAATTTTTTTCAATAATTTTTTCTATATCTTCTATCTCTTTTAAACTTGCTTTTTTAGCTTGCATATAAAAAATCCCTCCGTTAAGTTGTCAAATGGATAAAATCTGATTGCATATTTTGCGTGTTCAAACTTCTTATTTCTATACTGCTCTATCCCCTGTCTATACTTTAGTCCCTTTAATTCTATCTTTTCTGGAATTAGATTCAATTTTTTAACAGCATATTCTAAATTTTCTTCATTTTCTTCAGGATCTAGAGAACAAGTTGAATAAACTATAGTGCCATTATCATCTAGAACTTTTACAGCTTCTTTTAATATCTGTTTTTGAAGATTACTCAATCTTTCTACAATATGTTGACTCCAAAATTCCAAAACTCTATAATTGCTAATAAAAGTTCCACTAGAACTACAAGGTACGTCCAAAAGTATTTTATTAAATTTTACTCCCATCTTAGAAATTTTTCTAGCATCAATCATAGTAACAATGACATTTGTAGCTCCTATTTTTTGTAAGTTAAAAGAAAGGGCTTTTATTCTCTTAGGATTTACATCATTTGCAATTATTATACCTTCATTTTTCATAAGTTCAGCAATAAAAGTAGTTTTGGAGCCAGGAGAAGCACAAGCATCTAATACTATATCTCCCGGTTTTGGATCCAAAACTAAGACAGGAACTAAGCTAGAAGCATCCTGAATATAATAGTATCCTAAAAAATATTCCTTTGTTTTAGCCAAGCTATCCGCATTTTCTACAAAAAAAGCATTTTCATACCAAGCAACTTCTTCTAATTTCCAACCTTTTTCTATCAATCGTTTCTTTAGTTCTTCTTTTGATATCTTAAGAGTGTTTACTCTTATACAATCTCTTGCTCTATATTGCAATGCTGCTTCTAAATTTTTAAATTCTTCCTTTAGGATTTCCCTAAATTTTTTCTCAAAACCAATCGGGAATTTTATGCTCATTTTAAATCCTCTTTTCTAACTATTACTCTATCAATCCTTACTGCAACTCCTTTTTTTGATTCAAACATTTTCTTGCTGTTCATTTTAGCAATACCAATTGCAATCAACTCGTTTTTCAAGCTCATAACTGCAACATTTTCGCCCTCTACTATTCCTTCCTGAATTCTAACTATTCCTATTGGGTAAAGAGGTGCCCCATTAGAAATAGCTTCTATTGCTGTATCTTTTATGAAAACCTTTTTTACATGATCTATTGCCAATTCTATTGGAATTAAAATCTTTCTCAAGTATTTTTCATCTCCTTCCTTCCAAAATTCAAAAGCGTCTCTTATTTCTACAAGTGAATGAGCTTGATCTTCTGTAAAATTGCCAGCTCTAATTCTTCTTAATTCTACCATATGTGCTCCTATTCCAGCTTCTACTCCAATATCCCAAACCAACTTTCTAATATATGTACCAGCTTCAACTCTTGTTCTAAATAGTATATCTTTGCCATTTGCTTCTAAAATTTCAAAAGATTTTATTTCTCTTATTCTTGGTTTTCTTGATACTGCAGATTTTTTTGGCGGAACTTGGACTATTTTTCCTATGAATTTTTCTGCAATCAATTTTTTCAATTTTTCTATATCATAATCTTTATGCAAATGCATTATTCCAACATATTCTTTTTCTAATCTTGAAAATAGAGGGGCTGTTTTAACAGCATCATTTAACAAAACTGGCAAAACTCCTGTGACCTTTGGATCTAAAGTTCCTATATGCCCAACCTTTTTAGCATTGAAAATTTCCTTTATCCATAAGCTTACTTGATGACTAGTTGGGCCCTCATTTTTATCAACTATAATGATGCATTTATTAACTAATTCTTCAATGCTTCTTTCTTCTGGGCCTTTTCCTAAATTTCCATACAATTCTTCATAATCTTTTATTAGCCACATAATAATCATTCTTTGTTAAAATGTTAAAGCTTTATAAATATTTAAATTAATTTAAATCATGGCAATCTCCGATTTTTTCCCAACGAGCAAAAAAGAAGAATTAAAAGAAGTTGAAGTTGAGGAAACAGAAGAAACACCAAAAGAAGAAAAAATAAAAATAAAAGTTGAAAAAATTTCTAAATCAGAAGATGTAGATAAGGTTGTTAGATTAGCAAGGCAAATGATTGTTATAGTTAAAACTCAAGAATTAATGAAAAGAGATTATGGCTATATGCAAACCCTTCTTGCTAAATTGAAAAAAGCTTGTAAACAAAATAATATAGATTTGGTTGGCACTTCAGACGGCTATTTAATTCTTGCTCCCTCTTTTGTAGAAATTGTTAGAGAATAAGGTGAATAGGATTTAGCAATCAGTATCTACAACTCAAAAGGCTAATTAAAGAATTGGAAAAAATAAAAGGGAGACATACAGAGTTGGTTTCAGTCTATATTCCTGCTGGCTACAATTTGTATGAAATGATAAATCAGCTTATTCAGGAAAAGTCTACAGCAGAAAACATAAAAAGCAAATCTACAAGAAAAAATGTAATTTCTGCTCTAGAAAAAATTATTCAATACTTAAGGTTATTCAAGCAAACTCCTCCAAACGGTTTAGCAGTTTTTGCTGGGAATGTTTCTGAATTCGAAGGAAAAGAAGATATAAGACTTTGGGCTATAGAGCCGCCAGAGAAACTCGAAACTAAAATTTATTGGTGCGATCAAGTTTTTGTTTTAGATCCGCTAAAAGAAATGGTAAAGGAAAAAGATGTTTATGGATTAATAGTTTTAGATGCTAGAGAGGCTACTATTGGACTTTTAAAAGGTAAGAAAATAATTGTTAAAAAAAGATTGGATTCTACAGTTCCAAGCAAAACAGTTAAAGGAGGAATGTGTTTACATAGATCAACCCTAATAACTTTATCTAATGGCCAAAAAATACCAATAAATAAAATAAAGAAAGGAGATGAAGTTTTGTGTTTTGATTTTACTGAAAATAAAATAAAGACAGGAATAGTGAAGGAAATTTATAAGAGAAAGGTTGAAAAAGCTAAAAAAATATTTTATGAGAGAAACAGTTTGATAGTCAGTGAAGATCATTTACTGTTTGTTAAAGAAAATGAGATTAAAGAAAAGCCAGTTAGAGAAATCAAAAGACAAGAAGTGGTTTTTGTTTTGGA
The DNA here is from genome assembly GCA_049976365.1 of Candidatus Aenigmatarchaeota archaeon. Lineage (GTDB taxonomy): Archaea > Aenigmatarchaeota > Aenigmatarchaeia > CG10238-14 > SpSt-28 > SpSt-28. The sequence continues at coordinate 33,758 of JBMFIJ010000001.1, forward strand.
TAATGAAGTAAAAGAAGTGCAAATTAAAAATTTGAGTGAGGTTTCTGTAGAAGCTTCTATATTCTTCTATGATTTAGAAGTCTATCCTTTTGGAAACTATTTCGCAAATGATTTGCTTGTGCATAATTCGCAAGGTAGATATGATAGGCTTAGAGAAGATGCAATAAATGAATTTTTAACCAAAGTTGGAGAAGTAGCATCTAATATATTTCTAGAAGAAAACGTCCTAGGTGTTTTAATAGGAGGTCCAGGCCCAGTTAAAGAAAGACTAGCTAAGGAAGATTATCTTAACTATCAGATTAAAAAGAAAATACTCGGAATAAAAGATATAGGTTATGCAGATGAATATGGGCTTGAAGAACTAGTAAAAAGGTCAGAGGATTTGTTACAACAAGCAGAGATATTTAGAGAGAAAAATTTGCTTAACAAATTTTTTGTAACTCTACGAGATAAAGGAAATGCAGTTGTAGGGTTAGATAATGTAATTAAGGCTTTAGAAATGGGGGCAGTAGAAGAAATTATTATTGTTGAAAACTTTGATTATGTTAGAAAGTACTTGATTTGTGAAAATGGTCATACGAAAACTGTTATATCTAAAAGAGATGAAAAAATATTTTGTGATGTTTGCGGGAAAGAAATGAAAGTTGAAAAGGAAGAGGAAATTTACGATGAAATAATTGATAAAGCAGAAAGTATAGGAATAAAAGTGAATATAGTTTCTGATGAGACAGAAGAAGGTAAGGGACTTAAAAGTATGGGCGGGATAGGAGCATTTTTGCGTTTCAAGATAGATTAGTCTTATAACTTTTTAGAAAAGAAATTTAATTATGGAGGAATATTTAAGGAATTATACGGTCGATTTTTTTGATGATCTCCTTTATTTTTTCTGTAGGCCTTCTTACAAAAATTTAGTTAAAGTCTTAAAGTATTTTAAATTCTCTCATTTAAAAAGATATAAAGTTGAAAGCATGTACTGGAAAGATAAGGATATTACTAAAACTCATGCTGACGATTTTTAAACTTTAATATTTTTATTACTTCTTGAATATTTGCTCTTCCTCTCACTTTTGATAATACAATGCTGTAAAGTTTTTCACTATCCTTAACTTCTTTTTTTGTTTCTTCTATAATTTTCAGGATTTCACCCTCAGATAATGGTTTTAGGTTTAGTTTTTCTACTATTTGATCTATGGTTAAATTCCTATTAAAATACATTTCTTTTAGAATTTCATAAGCAGCCTCTTTAAAAATTTTCTGCTCTTCTAAAGCTTTAAAGAATTCAAAAATCTTTTCTTCTTCTAAATCGAAATCTATGTTTTCTTTCCTTTCCAAGTCTTTTATAACAGATGAAAGAATATTTGCTACGACGCTTCCATCTATCTTAAATCTTTTCATAATTTCATCGAATAAAAAGAAATATTTTGATTTAAGTAAACTCTTAACCAGTTGATCGTTTAATTTATATTCTTTTTTGTATCTTTCGATTATCTTTGTTAAAGGTTCAGGCATTTCCAGATTTTTTAGGTAAATCTCGGTTTTAATTGGTTTAATATCGGTTTCTGGATACATCCTTTCGCTTCCAGGTAAAGGTCTCATATAGATTGAGGTACCATCTTCTTTAGCAGCCCTAGTTTCTTTTTCAACTTTTTTACCTTCTTTTATTAACAAAAGCTGTCTTTCTATTTCTTTTTCTATAACTTTGGAAATTAAACTTAATTTTTGTACTCCCTTTATTTCTACTCTTGCTCCACCTTCTATGGAAACATTAACATCTTGTCTTATTGCTCCTATGTTTTTTCTTATCTTTCTTGTGGATGAGGCTAATAGAAATATTTGATATGCTATTTCTTCTATTTCCTTTGGCATAAATCCTTCTAAAATTCCAGTATCAATTTCAACCAAGGGAATACCAAGTCTGTTTAATTTATAGTACACTTTTCCATTTTCTTCCTTATCTATAGCCGCGGAATCCTCTTCTAAGGAAATTTGAGTTATTGGTATTTTCTTTCCTTCAAAATCGAAATATCCGTCAAACCCAACAATCATTGTTCTTTGAAAGCCGCTTGTATTACTACCATCAATAACAATTTTTCTCATTACATAAATTTCATCAGGTATTTTACAATTGAATAATTTTGCAATTTGAAGAGCAATTTTTAAAGCTTCTTCGTTTGGCTCATGAGGTGGTTCTTCATCCAACTCTACTAAACAGCATTCATTTTTAAAAACCTCATAATAAAATGTTCTATTTCTCAGATATTCAAATTGAGCAGCTCTATCTATTTCTCCTAATTCAGATTGAACGGGATGTAATTTTCTAACAACAATTTTAATTGGGTTTTTTCCTTTCATTGTTGTGAGACAGTTGCAAAATAGTTTTCTCTCTGTATCTAATTGAAAGTGTAATTCTAAACCAACTTTTAATCCAAAATAGCTAGACATTTTTATTCCTCTATGCTATAACTGATCTCATTTGCTATATTTGTTAGCATCATATTTTTAACTTCCTCCAGATTTTTTGTATGTCCCAAAACAAACATTAATTTAACTAAAGCAGTTTCAATTGTCCAATCGCATCCATTTCCTATAACTCCTACTTTTTCTAAAATTCTACCAGTGGAATATACATTCAAATTCAATCTTCCAAAAATTGTTTGACTGGCAAAAACTATAGGCTTACCGCTTTTTATTATTTTTTCAACGACTGGAAGAAAGCTTTTGCCAAGCTCATCATTCTTGATATTAACTGCTATATGTCCTAGACCAGTTGAAGCTATAATCAAACCATCATAGTATTTTGACATTTCTTCTAACACTTCTGGTTTTGCTCCAGGATGAAAATAGAAAATTCCAACATTAGGATCAATTTGCAAATCCAATGAGAGTTTTCTTTTTTTATCTCTTTTGATGTAATCTTCTCTCAAATACTCAATACTTTTTTCAAAATAATTAACTCTTGCTAAAGGAGAAATATTTATTGACTTAAATGCGTCTCTTCTGCTTGTATGCATTTTTCTAACTTTTGTTCCTCTATGAATTGAACAATAATTATCGTTTAAATTTTCATGCATACAAACAACAACTTCTGCAACATCTCCTTTAGCGGCAAACAAAATAGCTGAAACCAAATTTATTTGATTGTCGCTGCTAGGTCTATCACTGCTTCTTTGAGCTCCAACTAGAACAACAGGCACAGGAAGATTTTGAAGCATAAAACTTAGAGCAGCGCTTGTGTAATGCATCGTATCAGTACCATGCATTAAAACTACTCCATCTACACCACTTTCAATTTCTTTAGCAACCTCTCTAGCTATAATTTTCCAATGTTCTGGTTGCATATCTTCGCTGAATAAATCGAAAAGTTTTCTAGCTTTTATATTTGCTATTTCTTTTATTTCAGGAAAAGCCTCTATTATTTCTTCTGGAGAAAAAGAGGGATAGACAGCTCCAGTTTCATACTCTACTTTGCTTGCTATTGTTCCTCCACATGCCAAAATTGAAACAGTTGGTTTATTTGGGTCAAGAATTTCTTTTTCTAATTTATTTTTAATTTTGGTACTTTTCTTTTTGAGCAACTCTACATTCATTTTTTCATTAAATTTTAAACCAATGTTATAACCATTTTCTAATTTTATTACAATAACATCTTTTTCACTAAATTCAAATTTTGGCATAAGAATTCCGGTTAATGAATCAATTTTTATTTTATCCCCAATCTCTATTCCTTTTCTTTCTAAAAATTCGTAAGCATCCATAAAGTAAATTAAAAGAAAAAAATAAAAAAAGATTAACCAAAAACGAGAAAGCTCCACCAAGGTTTAGCTACTGAAATTGTTGTACCATTAGTTGCTGCTATTTCATAGTTTACACTGATATTTAATGGGATTATTCCTAGCAGTCTTCCAGATTTAACTGCAGCTACAGAATATACAGGAATTCCTGCCTTTCTCTCAAGTTTCATTTCCCTTATTCTTTCCCTTATTCTTTCCCTAACTTCTTCAGGAGTTTCTCTTATCGTTTCATTAGTTTCTGCATCTTCTAATGTATTATTCTTGATTTTTAATGGAATTAGTGATTTAACAACTACTCCTTCAACGCTTATTGTTACATTATCCCCTGGATGAATTTCTATAGTTTTTCCATTAACAGTTACAGTTATTTTTGTTACATTTGCTAGCTTTTCTCCTTCCCATTCTGCATGTTTACCAACAACAACTTCTTTGATTTCTTCCATTCTTTCCATGTTAATTTCATGTATTTTTTCTACAAACTCTTTTACTAATTCTTTTCTTTTCTTGTTGTATTCGTGAATTACTTCTGCAAGTTGTCTACCAGTCAAATTTTGTGTTGTTATTTCATTTAACATTTCTTCATTAAGCTCTTCCATTTTTTGCCTAAATTCCTCTAAGTTTTCCATTTTTTCTATCGCATATTTCTTTGCTATTATTGGGATTGGTGTTGGGACTGGCTGAGGAAAACAGTCTTTAAATTCTTCTCTCAATTTCAGAAATTCATCTATTTTTTCTTCTCTTTCAGTCTCGTTTTTAATTTCTCTTACGTCTTCTATTATTTCTTTCAATTTTTTCCTTATTTCAAGACAAGCACTTATTTTTGTTTCATTCAAAGTAATCGCTTTTATTCCTGGCCCACAAATGCATTTCCCTTCTTTACACATTGGTGTGTCCATTCCTATAACCATTGGACAAACTATTTGTGAACAATCTTCATCCTTAGAGCAGGGAATTTTCCCAAACCATTCCATTCCTTTTTCTACTGTCTTTTCTGTACTTCCTGTAATTTCTGGAATAGCTGGAGGTAAGGTCTTTTCTTCCATTTTTTCAGCCATTACTGCAACTACTGAAAAGACTAATATGCTTATTATTAAGAAGGCAATGCTCTTCATACATATCACTAAAATTAAATTTCTTTACTGTATTAATAAGTCTATATTCTGCTTATAAAACCAGGTCTAGGCGAATATATAATTCCTTCCTGTTGCATTTTTCTTAAAATCTCTTCTATATCCTCAATTCCACTAGCTTTACCTCTTTTTACTATATCATCAAACGAGATTTCCTTTCCTTGCACTTTTTCCAAATCTTCAATAATTGTTAAAACAGTTCTTATTTTACTTCTTTGGACTGCAGTTGCTTTTGCACCTTCAGCTCTATCTATATCTAAGGTTCCAGTTTCTGGCTCAAAACCAAATTGTCTCAATGAATAGCTCATTAACTTTATTGCCCTTAAAGCATCTTCTTTATTAACTTCATTCCTTAATTGAATTTTTGCTGAAGCTTCCGCTAACCTTATTAAAGCTTCATATTGTCTTAGCGTTATTGCTATTGGTGCGCCCTCCACAGATTTGCTTCTTAAATCCAAAAAGAACTTTTTAAGTTCTTCTCCAGCTTCGGGAGTTAATTTTGGATGACAATTTTTTCTAGCATAAGCCACATATTTTCTAAAAAGCTCCGGGGGTATTACAGGTCCAACAACATCTTCACCATAATGTCTGGCTTTTAGAATATGAGAAACAATTTTTTCATCTTTTTCAGGATTTGGTACATCTCTAATTGCAAATTTTAAATCAAACCTTGTTAAAATTGTCTCTGGAACGTCTATTTGCTCTTTTATAGGAATATAAGGATCAAACCTTCCGAGTTTTGGATTTCCTCCAGCTAAAATAGATGTTTTAGCAGGTAAAGTGGCAACTATATTAGCTTTTGCAATAGATATTTGGCCCATTTCCATGGCTTCATGTAAAGCTATCATATCCTGCTTATCAATTTTTTCAAACTCATCTATACAAAGCAAGCTTTTATTACAAAGAACTAAAGCTCCAGCTTCCAGTACCCAACCACCAAAAAACTCTTCATCTCTAACAACTGTAGCTGTTATACCAACGCCTGTTATACCTTTCCCACTAACATACCTAGCTCTCGGAATTAAAGTTGATGCAACTTTCATTATTGCACTTTTTCCTGAGCTTGGATCTCCAAGTAATAGAATGTGAATTTCCCCTCTAACTCTAGATTTATCCTTTTGTATATGTTCTTCACCACCAAAAAGTTGTAGAGCAATAGCTAGTTTGATTTCTTCATAACCATAAATTGCTGGTGCAATAGATGCAACTATTTTATCGTATATTTGGGGGTCTTTAGCCAATTCAAGAATTTTCTTCTCGTCTTCCTCTGTTATTTCTATTTCCTCCCATTCTGTTTCTACGCTTTCAACATGTATCGCATCTAAATATATTTCCATTTGTTTTGAAACACTGCCTTTAACTTTTCTTGGTAGTTGCTTTAAAATTCCTGTAACTTTAATTCTATTTCCAGGATCAGTTCTGTACTGCATTTTTGGTGTAACTAAATCTTCTTTAAGATAGATCATTAGATCTGAAGGCCTTTCTCCGCTAGTTATCTCAAAAGGTTCTTCTACTACAATCCACCTAGAATCATAAAACTTTTCTGATACTTTATTAAATCCTCTTTTATTTCCACAGTTTGGGCATACTTCAGGAGCTTTAATTGATCTTTCTTCCTGTTTTACAGTTATTAGTTCTCCGCAAGCTTGGCATTGAAATGTTATCTCATAAACCTCAGGTCTTACTTCACTTGCTCTTTTAACAATTCCATCTATAACCAAAAGTTTCCCTATGTGTTCTGCTCTTAAATTCCTTATCCTTATGTTTCTATCTTCTGGTAAATTGAAAAATCTTAGATGAAATCTTCTTTCTACTAAAGAAGGATCTATTTCACTCAAAGATTTTTCAACTTCATTTATAGTTTCTTCTGGATTTTCAAGAAGATATTCTGCAGCTTCTATATCATATCTTTCTAATTCAGAAAAATCAATATCTATGGAAGATTTACCTTCCGCAACGCTAACTATAATCTTGTCTTTGTAAAAATCTTCTAGAAAAGATAAAATTTTCTCTATAACTTTTTCCCTTTCCATGTTTTGAATTTGAAAGGGTATTTAAAGATTTTCTTTAAAATTGCGAAAATTTAGAAAAAAAGAAAAATTACTCAAAAGCTTTTATTTTCTTGAGCTGTTTATATATCTCTTCTATTGCTTTTTTTACTTCTTCGACTTTTCTTGCTCCAGTACAAACTACCTTGCCTGAGCTAAAGAATAAAAATGCTGTTTTTGGTTCTTCCATTCTATAAACTACTCCAGGAAACTGTTCTGGCTCATATTCTGTGTTTTCTAGCTCGAAAGCTATCTTATCCAAGTTAAGCCTTTCCTTAAACCTAGCAGATGCTACTATGTTTTGTACTTCTAGCTTATAATTTGATGGAATTTTTACTCCAGCTTTTCTAATCTTCTTTAGGATTTTTTCTACACTTTGCTTCAATTCGCTCATGTTTCTTGCTCCAGTACAAACTACCTTACCTGAGCCAAAAATTAGAGCTGCTGTTTTTGGTTCTTCCATTCTATAAACTACTCCAGGAAACTGTTCTGGCTCATATTCTGTATCTTCATCTAAAAGCTTGTTTAGAGGAATTCTAACTCCAAGAGAAATAGACGCTACTATGTTCTCAACTTTGATTTCAAACTCCATAATTTCACCAAAAATAATATTGTTTTCAACTTTAAATTTTTGTTAATATTGAAGTAAGAAATTATTCAGCTTAAAGGACGGAATTATTAGTGTTCCTTCAAATTCATTTATTCCCTCATCATAAAGAGTTAGTATTAATGGTATGACATCTTTTTCCGTTTTAAAGAAATTTTTCAATTCTAATGCTCTTTCTTTCTGCTTTACAGCAAATTTTTTCAGTTCACTTATTTTATATCTTCCTCTGCTCCACTTTTTACAATCCACAGCAAATATTACATAATCTTTTTCTGCAACTAAATCTATCTCGTATCTTTTTTTCGTTTTAAACCTAAAGTTTCTGATTGTTTTGAAGCCATGGATCTTAAAAATTTCCTCTACTTTTTCTTCAAACTCTTTCCAGTCAATAAGCTTTAATATTTCTTCTAAAGTCTTTCCGCTTTTTATCAGTTGCTCAATTTCCTCCAACTTCATTTAATTATTATTAGCAAAAATATTTTATGAATGTTCATTTCAAGAAAGAATTCAATTGTTTCTTTTAAATCTATTTTTTAACAAAACACAATGATAAAAATGATAATTGCAGGAATAGATGAAGCAGGAAGGGGTGCTGTTATAGGTCCAATGGTGTTAGCAGGAGTTAGTATAGATACTAAAGATACTAAAAGATTAAAAGCGATTGGAGTTAAAGATTCAAAGGATCTATCTTCCAAAAGAAGAGAAGAATTAGCAAAAGAAATAGAAAGTATTGCAAAAAATATAGTAGTTATAAAAGTTCCTGCTTGTAAGATTTCTTCATTTAAGATGAAAGGGATAAATCTGGATAGAATAGAGGCAATGAAAATTGCTGATATTATAAGCATGATTGATGCAAAAAAGGTTTATGTAGATTCTATAGAGCAAAACTCAGAAAAGTTTGAAGAAATGATTAAAGAATATCTTCCTAATAGCGACAAATATAAACTGATTGTTAAGAACTATCTCGATGAAAGTATTCCAGTTGTTTCCGCAGCTTCAATAATTGCTAAGGTGGAAAGGGATAAAGAGATAGAAGAGATTAAGAAAAAGGTAAATGAGGATTTTGGTGTTGGATATTCTCATGATGAAAAAACTAGGAAGTTTATAGAAAAGATATTAATGAATGAAGAAAAGCCTCCAGATTATTTAAGAATTCATTGGGAAACAGTAGAAGATATAGCTAGAAAACTGTTAGAAGAAAATAAAAAAGTTAAAAAATGGGTTTTTGAACTTGTTTTGAAAGAAGGTTCATGGCAGAAAAAATTAAAAGATTTTTTCATAAAAAGGATTATGGGTGAGTAGTATGAATACAAAAAAAGTTTTAGTTTTAATTACATTCTTCTTAGGTATTATAGCTGGATTAATTTCTTATCTATCAAAAAGCTATTTGTTAGCAATTGCTTTAACGATTAGTATTTATTTTTCTTCCTATCTTGCTTTCAGAAAATTTTTTGATATAAAAGAATTTATAAAAGAAACGTTGATAGGATATTTTGGTTTATGGATTATAGTTTGGATAATTCTGTTTAACTTACTTTAGATTTATTTTTCAGCTTGCATAAAATTTTTATGAAGATTTTAGCCACTTCAGACATACATTCTCCAATCTTTTATTCAGAATTTCTTAACTCTTTGGAAAAAATTGATGAAAAAATAGACTTAATACTTTTAGCAGGAGATATTGTAGAGAGAGATTCTTTAGAAAAAGAAATAGAGGAATATAAAAAAGTGGCGAACAGTTTTTTTGGAAAGTTTTTTGTTCCTATAATTGCTGTTTTTGGGAATACTGAATTTGATGAATACAGAGAAAAAATAAAGGAAGAGATAAAAGGAGTAAGATTTTTAGATGACGAATACATTGAGCTACAAATAGGAGAAAATAAAATTTTGATTTTTGGAAGCACAGGTAGTTTAGATGAACCAACAAGATGGCAGTCAGCAAATATACCTAATATAAGACAAATTTACAGCTATAGAATAGAAAAGGCTAGGACTGTTTTAAAAAATTACACTGGCTATAAAATTTTATTAACTCATTATGCAACAACTTTTAAGACTTTAGAAGGAGAAAATCCGCTCTTTTATTCAAATTTAGGAAGTAAGGATTTTGAAAAAGTTATAGAAGAAGTTAAACCTAATCTAGTAATTCATGGTCATTCTCATAAAGGAAGTAAGTTTGCTTGGGTAGATACTGTTCCAATTTTTAATGTCGCATTTCCATTAAACAAAGAAGTTGTTATTATAGATACGGAAAAAATAAAGCCAGGATTACAGAAGTTTCTATAAGTTTAAACTCTTTTCTTTGACTTAGGTGAAATGTTTCCAACTTTTGCTCCAGGAGGCGCATGCCTACTAACGGTTTTACTTGGTCTTGGCCTATGTCTCTTTCCACCCCAAGGATGATCAACTGGATTCATAACAACTGCCGCTGTTCTTGGAAATAGCTTTCCTCTTGTATGCAATGCAATATACTTTTTACCAGCCTTTACCCACGGCTTTTCAACTCTACCTGAATTAGAGGGTATTCCTATTGTAGCTCTGCATCTAGCATCTAAAACCTTTTGTTTACCAGAGGAAAATTGAACGACTACTTTATCTTCAGTTTTTCCAACTACAATCGCAAAACTACCACTGGATCTACAATATTTTGGTCCAGAACCAGGGTAACTTTCTATTCCAAAAATCTTTGTTCCTTCAGGAATTTTCCCAATTTCTACTACATTACCATTAGCAATCTCCCCATCATACTTTATTACTTGTCCAACATAGGCTCCTTCTGGAGCTATCTGTAGTATTTCTTTTCCACCAATCTTTACAAGCATAACTAAAGCGGATCTTCCAGGATCATGTAATATATCTTTAACTATACCTTCTCCTTTACCGTCAAAATATTCTACTTTACCTAAATATCTATGGCTGGGCGCTCTATATCTTGGGCCACCTTTTCCTCTAGCTCTAGCAATTATACGCTTTCCCATTTAACCACCTATAATATTCCAAGCTTAACAGCAACATCACTTGCTTTAAATTCTTTTTTTAACTTAATAAAAGCTTTCTTTTTTCCATCTTTTGTTATCATTGTATTAACTTTCTCAACTTTAACTCCAAAAAGTTTTTCAAAGGCATCTTTTATCTGCTTCTTATTTGCCTTTCTGTCAACAATAAAAACTATCTTATTTTCTCTTTCAATCATGTTTACTGCCTTTTCCGTAACTAAAGGATATAGTAAAATCTTAAATGGTTCCATATTATTTCACCTTTTCTAAAAATTCAATTGCTTTTTTACTAAAAATTGTTAGCCTTCCTGGCTTTCCACCAGGGGCTAGATGTTTAACTGATAAATCTTTAACTTTTACTACTTCACAACCTGGCAAATTTTTAACAGCTTTTAATAATTTTTTATCGTCCATAACCACAAAAAGAATTCCAATTTTTTTCTTATACCTTCTTCCTCTCATTTTTCCTTTACCAGCCCTAACTTTTTTCCCCTTTACTCTTTCTAACTCTTCTTCTAATCCTATCTTTTTTAGAAAATCAACTATTTCCTTGGTTTTTGAAATTTCCTCTATCTTATCCTCAACGATAATAGGCAATTCTTTTATATTTTCAACTTTATGTCCTCTTTTGATAACTAAATCTTTTATAGAAGTTGCAGCTATTGCAGATTTGATTGCTTTCTTCCTCTCTTTCTCATTTATTTTCTGATACCAATCTTTTTCTGGTAATGGTGGGTGAGCTGGCCTACCCCCTTTAGTTTGAGGAGCTATCCTAGCTTGCCAATGTAAAAAGGGAACAGTTTTTCCATGCAACCTTTGATGTCTAGCCATCTCCACGTTCATCATGGTATATCTAGTATGTCTTTCGCCATGATAATGAGCTGATGTTCTTAATCCGGAAAGTTTATTAGGTCCATAAGGCTGTCTCTCATGACTCTTTATTGCTAAAAATGTTCTCAATATTAAATCTTCTCTTATTGGCTCTCTAAAAACGTTTGGTAATTCAATTTTTTCTATTTCTTTTCCATTTAAATCAATAACTGATACCATCTAGCTCACCACTATATTTTTTATTTCATAAGGAAGGAAAGGCGGTTCATTAGACCTTATAGCTTTTCTAATTAAAATTAGTCTCTTTTTACTTCCAGGAACAGAACCTTCAATAAGCAAATAGTTAGATCTTAAAATTCCATATCTTTTAAATCCACCCTTCGGATTAATTTCTTTTCCATCTCCAATTTTCAAAATCCTTTTGTTTAATTCAGTTCTAACTTGAAATCCCATTTGGCCAGCCATAGGAACAGTCCATCTTACTTTTCCAGGTCTTTCTTGACCCAAGCTACCAACATGTCTTCTTTTTTCTTTTGCTTTTCTTCCTTGTATTTTTATTCCAAATCTTTTAACTGGACCTTGAGTTCCTTTACCTTTTGTTACAGCTATAACATCAACTATTTCTCCTTCTTTAAAAATTTCACTTGCAGATAAATCTTTGCCTAAAATAGAGATTGCATAATTTATTTTTTCTTTGTTATCTTTTCCACCTATTTCAATTTCAAAAATTTCTGGCTTCTTCTTTCCAATTCCGCTTCTTTTAGGTTGAGTAGCAACAATTATTCTAACATTGCTAATTCTTTGCTCATTATTTTTTATCTCTTCTATTTTCTCTTGAGAGAAGTTTGATTTTATTTTAACTTTCCTTTCAATTTCTTTAGGTAGCTCTTTAGCATAGATTTCAGTTAATACTTTAAGTCCTTTTACAGTCTTTTGATAAAATCTCACACCAATTACTTTTAAAGGCGGTATTTCAAGAATTGTTGCTGGAATTGAAATTGTTTGGCCAAATGTTGGAGAATTTTTCCTATTATCTAAAGCCATTATATGAGCCATTCCAACTTTGTAGCCAGCAAAAGCTAATGGGATTAATTTTTCTACAGAAGGATAAGTAGTTATTCTTGGATAAATTCTTTTAGCCCTCTTTCTAGGATAAAATGCTAAGCTTCCTCTTCTCGATTTTTTTACTTCTGGCATATTTTCACCTTATTAAATCATTATAATTTAAGTTTTAAAATGATTTATGGATTGTGTTTTTTGTAAGATTGCTAGAAAAGAATTACCTAGTGAAATAGTCTATGAGGATGAAAAATTCGTAGCTTTCCTGGATATACATCCAAGAAGCAAAGGCATGACAATAATAGCTCCAAAAGAACATTTAACAAAAATAGATGAAATTCCAAAAGAAATTTTTGAGATCGCTATTAAGATTTCTGTTGCAATTCAAAAGGCTCTTTCTCCAAAAGCTATAAGCATAGCTTTAATGCCTTCCCAAATTGACCATATACATTTAAGAATTTATCCATATTTTGAGAACGAAATACCTCTTATAGAAAACAAACCAATAGAGGTTACTAATGAAGAGTTAAAAGATATTGGCGAAAAAATTAGAGAAAACCTTCAAATTAAAAAGGAAGAAATTACTGAAATTAAAAAGGAAGAGATAAAGGAAGATAAAAAAAGAGAAAGAAGCGAGGAAGAAACTTTTTGGATTAAGAGGGATTGGATGATAGCATAAAAATTTTTTAAGAGGCAAATAAATATTAAATTAGTGAGTAAAAATTCTTTAATTACGAAATACTTGGGGGCAATATGGCTAAGGAGAAATTACCAGAACCAGAAGGAGTTTGTCCCTATTGCAACAAGCCTGTTTATGTTCATCTTTCTGAACATATTTTAATTTGCAAGATGGAAAGGTCTAAATAATCATTCACTAACTCTGGGAGCTACTATCATAGAAATTCTAACTTTCCCCTCATACTTAAAATCTAATCTCATAGGATAATCTTGTGCAAACCTTATAACTACTTCATCTGAAATTTTTGCAGATTTTAGCATTTTCTCAAGATAATCGAGCGGATATTTCGCCTTACTAGCTTCTTTAATTTGTAAATCTATTAAACCTTCATCTCCAGGTCTTAACTCTAATTCAGTTTGACTGACATCACCTTCTGCAGTTATTTTAAAAACATCTTTATCAGCAAAAAATGTTACAGCATCTGTTATTATGCTCGCATCTTTTATCGCATCTTCTAAGACATCAGGTTTCAAAACAACCTGAGCCTTAAATTCCAACTGTTCTATTGGCGGAATTTCCTCTCTTGATAATTCTAACAAAGGAACAGAAAATCTTCTTTTTGTTCCATCATGAATTGTAATTAAAATTTTATTATCTGCTAATTCTAATGAAAGCTTGTCAGAACCTCTTGCTCTCTTTAACAAAGAGAGAAAGTTTGTTGTATTCAAACCAATTTCTTTTTCTTCCTTTACCTCATATTCTTCAAAAGCGTCTTTTGAAATTAAGAAATCTATAACAGCTACCATTGCTCTATCCGCTGCAGTTAAACTTATTCCTTCTTTTCCAAACTTAAATATACCCTCATCAATAATTTCCGCTGTTGTTTCAATTGTTGTTATTAAAATTTCAGGTTCAGTTGTAGTAACTCTTATTGACATAAATATCACTAATTAATATTTAAGACAATCTTAAATATAAACTTTCTGTCTTTTTCCAAAGTTCTAAGTCTAAACCTTCCATATCTTGTATAAAATCTACAGTTAGTTCATCATCTATTTTACTACAAAAAACTTTTATTAAAGAGCCTTTTTCTATCTTAAAGTTGTTATTTATTTTTATTTTTCCTGTTTCGTCTGATAAAACTAAAAAGCCATTTCCTATATCCTCAACTTTCCCGATTAAGCATATTTTCTCATCATTTTCTTCTATGGATGCAACTTTTCTTGGTTGATAAAAATTCATAAATTATTTTATGGTAAGCTTTATAAGTTTTTAGTCTTAATATTTAATAGTTGTAATAAAAATAACTAATCAAACTTTTATAGGTGATAATATGCCACAACAAGCTTATGTAGCCCAAATAGGAGGTCAGCCAGTATTGATATTGCCAGAAGGTACTTTAAGATCTACAGGAAGAGATGCTCAAAAGAATAATATAGCTGCAGCCAAGGCAGTTGCTGATATAGTAAGAAGTACATTAGGACCAAAAGGAATGGATAAAATGCTAGTAGATTCTATTGGAGACATAACAATAACTAATGATGGAGTAACAATCCTTGAAGAAATGGAAGTAGAGCATCCAGCTGCAAAAATGATGGTAGAAGTTGCTAAGACACAAAACGAAGAGGTTGGAGATGGAACAACAACAGCAGTAATATTGGCAGGAGAACTTTTGAAAAGAGCAGAAATTTTGTTAGATCAAGAAATACATCCAACAATAATAACAAAAGGTTACAAGCTTGCTAAGGAAGAGGCATTGAGAATTTTAGAAGAAATTGCAATTCCAATAGATATAAAAGATACAGAAACTTTGAAAAAGATTGTTATAACAGCTATGTCGGGAAAAAGCGGAAAAGAAGCAGCACCAAAGTTAGCAGAAGTGATAATAGAAGCAGTAAGAAGTGTGGTAGAAGAAAAAAATGGAAAATTAAAGATAGATAAGGATAACATAAAAAGAGTTAAAAAACATGGCGCAGCTGTGGAAGAAACTCAATTGATTAAAGGAGTAATAGTAGATAAAGAAATAGTTCATCCTCAAATGCCAAAGAGCATAAAGAATGCAAAAATTGCTTTGCTTGACTGTCCATTAGAAATAGAAAAGACAGAAACTGATGCACAAATAAGAATAACTTCCCCTGAGCAATTGCAAGCTTTTCTTGAACAAGAGCAAAAAATGCTAAAAGAAATGGTTAATAAGATTGCAAGCGTAGGAGCTAATGTTGTTTTTTGTGAGAAAGGAATTGATGATTTAGCTCAGCATTACTTAGCTAAGAAAGGAATAGCTGCTTGTAGAAGAATTAAGCGTTCAGATTTAGAAGCTTTAGCAAAAGCTACTGGAGCAAGAATTGTTAGCAATTTAGATGACCTTACAGAAAAAGATTTAGGGTATGCAGAATTAGTAGAAGAAAGAAAAATTGCAGGAGAAGCAATGACTTTTGTAACTGGTTGTAAGAATCCAAAATCAGTTACTATACTAGTAAGAGGTAGTACAGAACATGTAGTTGATGAAATAGATAGGAATATAGAAGACGGAATAGGTGCTTTAATTTCAGCCTTAGAAGTAGGAAAAGTTGTACCAGGTGCAGGGGCAATAGAAGCAGAATTAGCAAAAAGAATAAGGGAGTTTGCAGAAAAGTTTTCAGGTAGAGAACAATTAGCAATTCAAGAATTTGCTAATTCGTTAGAAATAATTCCGAGGACATTGGCAGAAAATGCTGGTCTAGATCCAATTGACATCTTAGTAGAATTAAGGGCAGCTCATGAGCATGGTAAAACCAATTATGGAGTAGATGTTTTCTCAGGAAAGATAGTAGACTCTCTAGAATTAGGAGTAGTAGAGCCATTGAAAGTAAAAACACAAGCTATAAAGACTGCTGCAGAAGCCGCAGAGATGATTTTAAGAATAGATGACGTAATAGCAGCAAGTAAAATCGGTAAAGAAGAAAAAAGTAAAAAGTCAGAAAGTC
Source organism: Candidatus Aenigmatarchaeota archaeon (assembly GCA_049976365.1). Classification (GTDB taxonomy): domain Archaea; phylum Aenigmatarchaeota; class Aenigmatarchaeia; order CG10238-14; family SpSt-28; genus SpSt-28. The sequence continues at coordinate 49,865 of JBMFIJ010000001.1, forward strand.
CAAGCGAAGAATACTAATCGTTTTTCTTCTTTTTTATTTTTTGAAGAATACTTTTTCCATATTTTTAAACTCACATTTAAATAAGAAAAGCAATATAAAGTTATGGAGGAAGAAAAGAAACAAGAAGAATATGAATTAGTTCCCGTAACACCTTTGAGAAAATTAGAAAAAAGGATTGAGCAGCTAGAATCAAAGGTTGGAATTAATGAAAAGGAATTATACAAAGAAATAATTCAGATTGTTAGGATGAATCAAGAAATTGTAGATGCTTTAATTAAGGCAAATGATTCTCTAAGAATAGAACTTTCAAAATTGCCTTTAAAGATTGAAGAATTGACTAATAAAATAAATGAACTTATAGAGCTTATAAAGGCTGCCGGAGAAGAGGAAGTAAAGCCAATTGCGGATAATAAACCTTTAATAGAGAAAATAGAGAAGTTAACTGAAATAAACAATAAGATTTTACAGAACAATGAAGCATTAATATCTTTGCTTGAAGATATATCGAGAAAATTAGCTAAGCCAACTTTGCCTGCATTACCACCAAAGGTGCCTTTTCAAAAAGTATAGCGAAGAATTAGGTGGTTAAAATAAAGGCAGTTTCAGAAATAATTTCTGTAGTTATGATTGTAGTTATTTCTATAGGTTTAATATCAGCAGCATATATGTATGGCTATCCTCTAATTCAGAAATCTCAGGATAAACCAGCATTAGAAAAAGCAATATCTTTTTTCGATATTTACAATCCCTCTTCTTTACCAAAAAGAATAGAATTTATTGCTAATAATGGTGGAGAAGATTCTTTAACTCTAGATACCCAAGGAATTTGGGAAGTTCATCCTTATGATGAAAACAGCAATTTAAATAACTCAATAATTTTTTACTTTTTCACAAAAGTGACAAATATAAAGAGTAATCAGTTCATTTCTCTAACTCCTGGAGGAGAATGTCCACCAAAAGAAGGAATTGTTGGTTCAGACACATCTTATGTTGTTTGTATAAAGGGAGAACCAATTTTTGATGGAATAAACATAACTTATGCCGTTTTCTTTAGAGGATTAAAAGCTCCAAGCGGAGAAACATATAAAATAGCTTTAACAACGCAAGATGGCGTTTTAAAGAGAAGTACAGGGAAAACTTTAAGAATCATAAGAGATTCTATAGATAAGCTGGATAATCAAATAATTACAAAAATAAAAATTATTTTATCATGAAAGCCCAAACTCAAGTTATTCAATTTGTCCTTTTTTTCATTTTGAGCTTTTCAATATTTTCTTTAATTTTAAATTTCTTCTATTCAAGTTCATTTTCATTTCAAGATAGAGTTTTAACTTTTCAAAGGGAAACACTAGCTTCTTACGTTTCAAGCTATGTTACTTATATTTGGGAGAATTGTCGATATTGTAACTCCTCTTTTTTTAAAATTGCCATACCTTCAAAACTTTCTGAAAATTATCATGATGTCTATTTTTCTAACAATATACTTTACATAAAAAGTCAACCTTTAGGTAAAGATTTTTCATCTTCATTGCACAACATTAATCAAAGTGCAAGTTTTTCAGGCTATTTTTCTTCAGCTAATGTTTTTTCTTACGAAGGTTTAAACAAAACTTTTGCATTGACAAACCTTTCTTTTAATAAAATTCAAAATAAATTTAATATTGGTGGATAGCTTGGTTTTAGGTAGAAAAATTTTCAATAAAATGGTAAAGGGGTATAAAAAAGTTAGTCAAAAAGAGGTTAAAGAAGTTGAAGGAATTGAAAAAGAGGCTAAAGAGTTGGAAGTTCCTATTAAAATAAAAACAGAGCCAATAATTCCAAAAGTAATTCCAATTCAAATTCCAGTAAGCATAGAAAGTAAAGAAGAAAAGACTAAAGAAGAGATAAAAATAGAGGGTTTGCCTTTGCCCAAATCTTTAAGAGTAGTTCCAGCAAAGGTAGAAATCGTAGAGAAAGAATTTACATTGACTTATCCATTAATTCCAAGAGAGCCTAAGAAAGAAGAGAAAATTTTTGCTTATGCAAAAATTTATTGGAGCAAAGAAAGACAAAGCTACTTTTATGAAGTTGTAGAGCCGAAGATTGACGAAAAGTTAAAAACAGTAATAAAAAATATAAAAGAGCTTTTAGAACAAAGGCTTGATGTAGATCTTTCTAAGCTTAACATTCTAAAAGCCAAAGAGTATCTATCTTACCATATAAATGACATAATAAAATATTTTAAATTTAGGCTCTCTGAAGAAGAAGTAGAAATTTTGAAGTATTACATAGAAAGAGATTTTCTTGGATTGGGAAAAATAGAACCATTGATGAAAGATCCAAACATAGAAGATATAAGTTGCGATGGAGTTAATATACCAATTTATGTTTTTCATAGAGATCCTAGGCTTGGTTCAATTCCAACAAACATAATTTTTGAAGATCCAGAAGAGCTAGATTCTTTTATAATAAAGCTTGCCCAAATTGCTGGAAAATCCATTTCTGTAGCGGAGCCGCTCGTTAACGGCACTCTACCTGATGGCTCAAGATTACAAGCAACTTTAGGGACTGATATAGCAAGAAGAGGAAGCAATTTTACTTTAAGAAAATTCATGGAAGAACCCTTAACTCCAATACATTTACTAAAATATGGGACTGTTGATGAAAGAGTTTTAGCATATCTTTGGATGGCCGTTGATTTTGGTAGAAGTATGTTAATTTCTGGTGGAACCGCGAGTGGTAAAACAACAATGCTAAACGTTCTTTCTTTGTTCATAAGGCCAGATAAAAAAATAATTTCAATAGAAGATACAGCGGAAATAATGTTGCCGCATCCTCATTGGGTTTCCACAGTAGCTAGAACACCAATTTCTACGGGAAAGCAAGGAGAGATAGATTTATTTCAATTATTGAAGGAAAGCTTAAGGCAAAGACCAGATTATATTATTGTGGGAGAAGTAAGAGGACCAGAGGCCTATGTCTTATTCCAACAAATAGCTACTGGACATCCTTCATTAGCGACAATTCATTCTGAAAATCTAAGCAAGCTTATAGATAGGCTAACTACTCCACCAATTTCTTTACCAGAAGGTTTGATAGGAAATTTGGATTTAGTAGTTTTCATGCAAAGAATGAAATACAGAGAAAAATTTGTAAGAAGAGTAACAGAAGTTATAGAGATAGTTGGTTTTCCTAAAGGAGAAAAAATGCCAATAATTAATCAAATTTTTAAATGGGATCCATTTAGAGACGTTTTTGAAATAGGAGAGAAAAGTGTAGTCCTTAAAAGAATTTCTCAAACAACGGGTTTGAGCGAAAAAGAAGTTATAGAAGAGTTTCAAAGAAGAGTTGCAATTCTAAGGTGGATGAAAGAAAAAAATATAATTAACTATAAAGATGTTTTTACCATTTTTTCCGCCTACTACACAATGCCAAATAGAGTTTTAGCTTTAATAGAAAGTGGATGAAAATGATATCAAAATATGCTTTTAGACTTTTTGGTGATTTTGCGAAAAACCTTGAACCTTATTTTCCGGAGCTAAAAGAAGAATTAAAGAAGGCAGATTTAAAATTTTCCGCTCAAGAATACATAGCAAACACTCTCTTTGTTTCCTTTCTGTCTTTTTTGGTTTGTTTACCATTTCTAGCTTTATCCTTTTCTGTAGCTTCAGGAAATTTTCTTTTAGCTTATACTTCTTCAATAACTGTTGCAATTATTTTGCCTATTAGCGTTTTTTTTATTTATCTAAATTATCCAAAATCAATAATAAAAGACAGAGAAAAGAAAATAGATCAATATTTGCCCTTTTCAACTTTATATCTTTCTTCCATTTTAAGCTCTGGCATACCACTTTCTAAAGCTTTCAAAATATTTGTTGAATTCAGCACCCACGAAAGCATTGTTAATGAAATTAAAAAAATAATTAACGACATAGAATTTTTTGGCTTAGATATTGTTACAGCTTTAGAAAGGGCTATAGTTAGAACCCCTTCAAGAAAATTCAGAGAGTTTCTTTATGGTATGCTAGCAACAATAAGAGCCGGTGGAAACTTACATGTTTTTGTTAAAGAGAGAAGCAGCGAATATATGCTTGATTATAAGAGAAAACTTTCAGAATTTTCTCACAGTATGACAATTTATACTGAAATTTACTTAATTTCAATTGTCTTAGGAACAGTATTTTTCGTCATTCTAACTTCAGTAATTTCTGCCATAGGAGGAGCAACTCAAAGCATTATTCCAATGCAAATTTTTATGATTTTTGTTTTCTTACCAGTTATCTCTTCTCTTTTTCTTTTTCTAGTAAAAAGAGCTACACCAGCCTGGGACTAATTCAATTTTAATTATTAAGCTAAAATAATTTCATGGATAACGAGAAGAAAATTAAAATAATAGCTTTAACAATTTCTATTGTTTTGGCATTTTTTGGCTATATTTCTAGAGATCCTGGAATTTTTGGTAACTTGCTTTTAATTTCATTCTTTGTATCCTTTTCCACATTTGCGGCATTTGAATACAAACATTATAGAGAGTTCAAAGAAATGGAGGAAAAATTTCCCGTTTTTCTAAGGGATTTAACTGAAGCAATAAACGCTGGTATGACATTACCAAAAGCGATAAAGGCAGTCAGTAAGTATGATTATGGAGTTTTAAGCAAAGAAATAAAAAAACTTTCGAATCAACTAAGCTGGAATGTACCAATACATAAAGCCTTAGATAGATTTGCAGAAAGGATGAAAAGAAGTAAAAGAATTTCTACAGGAATAAAAATAATAAAGGAAGCTTATTTGAGTGGAGGAAATACAGTAGCCATATTAACAAGTTTGTCCGAGGCCTTAGAAATTTTAGAACAAAGTGAAAAAGAAAGAAAATCAATTTTAAATCAGTATACTTTAATGATATACGCAATTTCTCTAATATTCTTAGCTATAGTTGTAGCAATAGTTAGATTAATAATTCCAATATTTTCTAATCCTATGATGGGTGTTGCTGGTATATCAGATCCTTGTCTTTCTTGTTCAGGAGGAATATGCTCAGTTTGCGATTTCTTTTATTTAACTTCTAAGGCTCTTTTTGTTTCAGAAAGTTATGCTAAAACAGGAAAGCTATTCCCATTTTATTACGTTTCATTGTTTTTCTATCTTTCTCTAATTCAAGCTATTTTTGCTGGCTTAGTAGCTGGAGAAATTTCTGAAGGTTCAATTAGAGCCGGAGTAAAGCACAGTTTAATACTAGCTTGTATAATAACTTCTGCTTACCTTTTACTTTTTAGATTTGGCTTAATAGGTGTGTTATGATGAAAGGTCAAGCTGGCTTTGAGTTTTATGCAGCAATTCTTCTTTTTGTAATAGCTATAACTTATGTTTTTTTTCAAATTGTCACAGCTTTTCCAAAAGGATTGGAAGAAATAAGGAGACAAACTTTGCTTTCTGAAGCATTTCAAATATCGGAAATTTTAATTAAAGATGTAGGAGAACCAAACGATTGGTATTTAGACGTTTTGAATGCAAAAAGAATAGGTTTAGCAAATGAATCTTTTAGTCAGTTAGGTATTATTTCTTTTAGAAAATCTAAGGTTGCAAACGACACATGCAATTTGAATTATAATCTTTTCAAAAAACTTTTAGGATTAAACTACGATGTAGGAATTCTTTTAAAGCATGAAAATGTTCCAATAATAAACTGTACTAGACCATATAGCGGCATTTACGTCGCTAAAATATCTAGAATAGTTTCTTTTGAAAATAGAAGTTATGGGGAGTTGACAGTATGGGTTTATTAGCGCAAGCAACAATGCTAGAAGTAATAACTTCTCTAGTTTTAATTTTAGCAGCTTTTGCAATTTTTTTTAAATATCCTTCATATAAAACAGAATGGCAATCGGCAACGCTTAGCATTTTAGTAAAAGACATACTATCAAGCTTGGATTTTACTGGAAAATTGTATAATACTTCTTTTTATGCAGATTATTTAACAAATTTCACAAGCAAAACATTTTTAGCCAATGAAAGTTATATTTTCAGCTTGATAACTGAAAATACATTCAAGCCAAATATTATAATTGCGGCCAATTGTTCATCTTCACAAATAAATGAATTTATTAAATGGTACAACAAGCTTATTGTAAATAAAAGAAAAATCAATATTTTTTTCATTGAAGCTAATCTAACAAACATTCCTTTTTACTCAGATGTTCTTTTAATTTGTGATTACAAAAATTTAACAGATTATAGACAGCAGCTTTTGGATTATATTTCAAAAGGAAGGGGAATAGTAGAAATTTCTGATATTTCCTCATTAGATAGCGTAACAAAGGAAATTTTTGGAATAGATCTTTCTTCTAACGTTATTGGAACATCTACAATAGCTCAATTTACTGATGTTAGTATTTACAATTCTTCAAATTATTTACCATATAAATTCTTCTACAATTTTCCAATTGTTTTGAATGCAAGCAGCATAAATTCGACAACTGGAAATTACATAGGAAATTTCACTTTTAGGAATTTTTCTGTGCCTTTTGAGATAAATTTCACTTCTAAAATTGTTTACTTTTACAATGGAACTAAATTTTCTGTTAGCGAAAGATCATCTTTCTACCTTTATGGCTACAATTTCTTTCTTTCATACATTTTGGACAATACAAGCATTGCTATTTCTTTCAAGAAAAATTACAATTTTACTGATTTTTTGGGAAACAATAGAGTTTATCCAGTAGATAAAGATGTTTCAAAAATATTTCTTTATGAAGGCTATTATTCTGGAACAAACTATCCTGTACCACTTTCTACTATAAATTCTTCTAAAGCTGCATGGATTGCTAATTTTAACAGATATAATAATGCAACAGATGATCAAAAATTGGCTCTTTTAGCTTTAATTCTTTCCGTTTCTAATAAAGAAAATATAGTATTTCCAATGCAAAAGAAATCAATGGTTTTGCCTTACATAAATGTTGAAAGCTATGACATTTATGAACCCTACTTAATTTACTTTGGAGTTTCTTATCCATATTAACCTTTTATATTAGAAATTTCAAAAAAATAGTTATGGAGATTGTAAAAATTAAAGAAGATGAAAAAAGTTTGCTTTTGGAAGTTAAAGGAGAAAGCTATACTTTAACAAGTTCTCTAGAAGAAGCTTTATGGAAAAATAATAATGTTTCTGAGGCAGCTACTTTTAGAGAACATCCATATTTATCTGAACCTAAAATTTGGGTTATGGTTAAGAAAGGAAAACCAAAAGATGCATTAAAAGAAGCAGCAGAGGAATTAATTAAGGAGGTTAAGGAGTTCAAGGAAAAATTTAAGAAATCCCTATAGGCTTATTTTATTTCAACTATATCTGCAATTCTCAGACTTTCTTTCTTTTCTTCTTTTTTTGAAATTTTATATTCTACTTTTTCTCTCAATTTTATTTTTAAGAACTTTTCCAACTTTTCAATTATTCTATCGCTTGGAATTATTTCTTCATTTTCTATTTTTCTCAACAGATTTTCTTTTTCTCCAATTCTTTTTGCCAGTTCTTGTATGCTAATCTTAATTTTTTCTCTTGCATTCCTTATAACTTCTCCATAATTTTCTATTAATTCTAATTCATCTTCTATATCTTTCTCTCTTTTCCTCTTTTCAAAAATTTTCTTATTCTTTATGCTTATTATTCTTCCATTTTTTGCACAATTTTCACAAACTTCTAAAATAGCGCCTTCTATTTCTACAACAAAAATTTTATTTGTTTCTTTTCCGCAAAGTTCGCATTCCATTGAAAATATTTATTTCCAATCTTTATAGAATTTTTTAAGCCATTTCATTCCTTTTTCAGAAGAAGTTGCAATGCTTATTTCTTCTCCATAAATTGAAAAGGAATATACAATTTTAGCAGCATTTCTTAATTTTTCTCTAACTAACTCATTCCACTCTATTTCTTCTGTGCTTCCGTGCCAAACAACAAAAAGATGAGAATTTTCAACAAATTCTTTAAACTTGTTGAAAATCTTAGGGAGAATTTTTAAAGGAGCATCTAAAACTATTAAGTCGTAGAATTTTTCAATTTTAAGCTTTGTAACATCTTTCCTTATAAAATTCACCTTTTTTGTTTTAACGTTAGCTTTTGCTATTTTTATGTTTAAATCCAAGCAATCTATAAGTTTAACTTTATTTTTAAGCGCAATTTTTGTTAAAGCTCCAGTTCCACAGCATAAATCTAGCATGCTTTTTATTGGTAAAGATTTTGTTAGCTTATCTATTAATATTGACAAACCAACAGCAGGCCCAGTAATTTGGTTTTTTTCCTTTATTAAAAATTTAAGTTTTAGCTTTTCTGCTATAAGAATTAAAGGAGAATAACTAGATAGAATCTTTTTTGCTTCTTTTAGTCTTATTGAGGATTTCATTTATTTTCTTTTAAAATTGAGTTAAAAAATTAGAACTTTTTTAAAGACAATTTTTTAGCTTACGATTTGTAGTTATATTGAATTGTTATTTATCAAGCTCATGATTGGAAAGTCCATAAAATTGTAACTTTAAAAGTTTTTATCGAAAATATTTAATTAGTTATATATGATTCGAAAAGATTGTATCTTTTGTAAAATTGTTAGAGGAGAATTACCTTCTTATAAAATTTATGAAGATGAGAATCATCTAGCTATTTTAGATATTTATCCGCAAACAAAAGGTCAAACATTAATCATAACAAAAAAACATTATCCAAGTGATCCATTTAAATTGCCAGATAAAGTTTTATCTAATTTAATTTTAACATCTAAAAAAGTTGCAAAGATGATAGAAAAAAGCTTAAAACCAAAAAGAATTTTTTTAGTTATAGAAGGAATGGAAATTGATCATATTCATGTCAAATTATACCCAAAATACAAAATCGAAAGAAGTATCGAAAACAAAAATTTTGTTTATGATGAAGCCTATCATGGCTATTTAACAACTTTGCATGGACCTAAAGCTAAAGATGAAGAGCTGAAAAAAATTGTGGAAAAGATTAAAAAACGTAAATAATATCCTCTTTAGCTTTAACTTTTCAAATATATGTCTTTTTTTATCGAAAACCAAAGGCTGAGAAAAGAAGAGCTCTCAGAAAAACTTAAAAATCTTCTATGTAAGCTCTATATTCTTACTCAGTTTTGGAAGCCACAATGTTTGAAAATGTAATAAATAAAATTTTACTGCAATTCTCCATTTTTTATTTTTCTATTTAAAGGCTCTATTAAAAACGCTGGGGGCGGGATTTGAACCCGCAAGGGGATAAACCCCACAGGCTTAGCAGACCTGCGCCCTACCAGGTTAGGCGACCCCAGCATCCAATTAAAATTTACTTTTAGAATTCTTTAAATATTAGAAAAATAAAGTTAAAAATGGAGGATTGGTGATTATGGTTAGTGTTAAAGAAGTTACAGAAATGATAGAAAAGGATGTTTTCACAAACAAAGGATATTATCTAGGAAGACTAAAGGATTTAGACATAGATATTTCAAGTTTTAGAATAAGATCAATAGTTGTAGAAACTTCAAGCAACTCAGAAATGGGAAAGCTTTTGGGAGCTAAGAGAGTTATAATTCCATATTCAGTAGTTCAAGCTGTTGGTGATGTAGTAATAACAAAACATATAGTTGCATCAGCTCCTCAAGAGGGAGAAGTTTCTAGGGAAGAAGTCCAGAAGATCTAGCTTTTTATTTTTTATTTTTATATCAATTCTTCTCCTACTTCCTTTAGTTCTCTAATTACTGTTCCATCTTCTTCTACTATTTCTCCTTTCGAATAATCATACTTCATAAAAGAAGCAAAAAAGTGTATTTAAAAGCTTTCCTATACTTCAAAAAATTCAATTTAAAAAATTCTTCTCGTTTTATATATCATAAAATATCTTTTTCTTTCTTTTCTTTTTAGAAAATATCCTATTATATAACCAGTTAGCAATCCAGAAAGATGAGCAGCATGAGCTATACTGCTTGGAATAAAAATTCCGAGAAAAGAAATTAAGGCCCAAAGGAATGCGGCTACGATTAATGGAAGAGGTGTAAAGTATATGTAAACTATTGCATAAGGTCTCAAAGCTGCTAAAGCTCCTATTATTCCATAAATTGCTCCAGAAGCTCCTACAGCTGGGATATTAGGATTAAAAGTTGTTAGCATGAAGAAAATGTTTCCAAAAATTCCAGAAATTAAAAAAATCAAAAAATAAGTTTTTCTGTCAACTATTCTTTCTAAATATAACCCAAAGAAAAACAAAGCAAGCATGTTG
>JBMFIJ010000002.1:0-39225 GCA_049976365.1 Candidatus Aenigmatarchaeota archaeon
GAAACTCTGAAATCAGAGAAAACTGCAACAAAAAAAGGAATACAAAAAACTGAAAAGAAAGGGTTTTTAGAAATTTTTAAAAGATAGAGGAAATTGTAATTTTGTTTTTAGAAAGCACAAATTTTTATATCCTTACTTAAAACAAAAGTTAAGCAATATCAATTATCCACTTGCAAAAATCGTCAATACTGCTGAATACTTTAACAGTTTTATCATCAAAAGCAAATTCTACCTTATTTTCAACGGGAGTTAGTCCATAAGAAGAATAAAAGCTTTCTACCAAGGCTTTTATTCTTACGCATTTTTCGTAATCAGAATTTGCTCTAAACCAGTTTTCCCTTATTCTTGTTTCTCCTTGATCAAAAAAAGCAAAAGTTGGATATTCAGACTCAAAATAAAGAATACAAAACGTGGTAAGATGTCTATATAAGCCTATGTTGAAACATTTTAAACTTGAATTATACGCCTTAAATAAAGATAAAAGAGTTGTAGAAAAATCTTCACAGTCTCCATATTTTAAATTTAATGTTTCGTTTGGAAACTGCCAGTAATTTCCAAATTCGAATCTGTATCTTACTTCGCTTTCTAATCTTCTTTTTATATAATCCAAAGCATCATATTCAAAAGAAGGAATGAGAGATTTAAATGAATCTAAAAACCATCTTACATCATCTGGCCTAACATAATTAGTTAACTCTAAGTAATATTCTGGAGAATGAAAATCTTTATCTGAAATATTTAAAACGAGATGAACTACTGGAGAAGATTTATCTAAAGAAATATTACTCCAGTAGAAAACTGCTCTAAAGTCGTCTGGAACGTCTAAAATTTTACAACTAGAATTTTTCAAGCTAAAGATTAAGCTTATGTTTCCATAAAAACTGTCATTCAAAAAAAGTTTACCGCTATTTACAATAAAATTGGAGAAGCTACCATTTAGAAAGAATAAATAAGCTATGCCATTTATACTTTCACATATCTTGCTTTCATCAGAAAATAAAATCTTATAGTTATTTAATGGAAACAAAGCCGTAGATGGTTGATTTTCTAAAATTGATATGTTAGTTTCTAATTTGTTTAAATTCCTCAAATCTGCTCCTTCTAATTCATTAGTACTTTTATTGTTTGAAAAAAGTAGAAAGGCTATTATAGCGAGGGTTAAAAACATCACTATAATAATTGTTGCAGACACTCTCGGTTTTTTCTCTACCTTTTTAGGAATTATAGTAACGGACTCTTTGATAGTAGCAACTTTGGGTTTCTCCTTTTTTTCTTCAAGCTCCCATTTTTTTAATTCATTCCCTTTCAATAGATCCATTAACTGAAAAAACTCTTCCCTCTTTCTTTCTTCTTCAAGTTTAAGTTTTTTTAAATACTCTCTAGACCATACCAAATCTGGGTGTCCGTTAGGCTTTCTCCATTCCTCATAAAGAATGTCTCGTAATACGGGATTGTTTATGTTATCTATATCGCTCCTTAATATAGCTATTCTAGGTTCAATATGTTTTTCGCAAAAATATCTTCCACAATAAGGACATTTATATAATCTTTTCTTTGAAGAATCGTTTTCCCTAACTTTACACTCCGGACAAACACCAACAATAAAATCTTTTCTTTTTTTATTTGGTTTTTCCTTGCTTTTACCCATATGGATATTAATTAGATAAAAATTAAAGCATCTCTTAGCTCTTTAGACTTATTAAATTGGTTTTTCCTCTTTTTTCAACTTTAATTAATCCTCTCTCAGCAAGTTTATTTACAACTCTAGAAACTCTGGCCTTTGAAAAACCAGTAATTTGAACTATTTCATTCTGTTTAATTTTTCCTTTTTCCTTAACAACCTCATAAACTTTTCTTTCATATTCATCCAAGAACTGAACAACAACCTTTTCTGGCTTTACTCTAACAATTTTTTTGATAACAACTTTCCTTTTCTTTAAAGCATAAACTGAAACAATTAAAGTAATTGCAATCAAAACCAAAACAATTAAGTAAAACTTGCTAAAAGTTTCTGGGGAAGTTACTGATTGGTATTTAACCCTAAAAGTCAAAGGTTGCAAACTTGAAACATTTTCGATTTCCCAATAAACTAAAATGTTTCTACCATTGCTCAAAGTCTTAAAGTTTGATGGATAAACAGAATTTGTTTCATTTTCTAAAATCATTCCAACTGGTAAAGTAACTATTGAAGTTACTCTCTTCACATCTTCACTAATTTCAAGTGTTATAGAAAAAGAGTAAGTATTTCCAGCTTTAGAAACTATGTCTGAAAATATTTGAACATTCATAGAAGTTTCGTTTTCAGTTTTACATTTAACTAATTCTCCTTCAACTAGACAGTTAACATTGCTTGATATATTCCTTATAACTCCATAAAACTTGAAGGAAAATTCCTTTGCTTTATATATTGTTAATTTTATGTTTGCTGAATTTTCGCTAACAATTTGAGAATCTATTCCAAAATAATCAATTTTAGCAAAAGCTATACTGAAAGTTAAAAGAAAAGCTAAAAGCAATGCAAGCTTTTTCATAAATTTATTTAAATTTTTAGTTTATAATTTGCTTAAGAACTGGAGTTACAAATTTTGAAAATATCCAAAATCTTTCCTTAGCATTTTTTTATGTCTATCTTATGGAAAACAATTTAACTCAAGAAAGTTAATAGGTATATGGAAAGAGAAGATAAAATTTTTTTGATCTCAGTTTCCTCAGCTGTATTTTTTTCTCTTCTTCTCTACTTTTTAACAAAAAATTATGCTCTTAGTATTCTTTTAAGCACATTAATTGCTGTTACACTGGGTAATTTTCCTTTTAAGAGTGAAAAAATGAAAGAGAAATAAAAAATATAGAAGTAAAGTCAAAAGAGCTGGATGTGAAATTAAATTTGCTATGGGAAGATTTCAGAAAAAAGAAAAAGCTTTAACTTTTCGCTATTACTACTCCACCAATACCTTGAGCAGCAAATCTATGAATTAAATCAGCAACTGTATTCATTATTGTTTGAATACTCCCACTAGAAATTTTCAAGCTCTCTGGCTCTAAAACTTCTATAGCAGAAGGAGCAAAAAATATTGTTACATAAAGTAAAGTTTCTATATCCTTGGTTAAAATTTCTATTTCAACTGCTTTAGAAAATCCTTTTTCTACATTTGGTAAAGGCTTTTCAACTTCTAAAGTTTCTTTATAATCTTCTTTAACAACAATACAATTTTCTAACTTCTTCAATTTCTCTATATGTTTTTTCAAACTTTCTTCAGCTGCTTCCTTACTAACTGCTAAAACATCAAACCAAGCTTTAGAAAGTATCCAACCTTTCTGAATTTTTTCTCTTACCTCTCTTTCTTCCATGAAAGTTCACTCCAAAACAAAGTTATGTTTTGCTCCACAAACTGGGCATCTATCATTACTTAAATTAATTGATTTAACTTTATTTCCCATTCTCTCAACAAGCAAAGTCCCACAATTATGACAATATGTGCCTTCCATGCTAACGTCTCTTATTCCATCAACATAAACATATCTTAAGCCTGCATCTTTACTGACTTTGAAATAATCCTTAAGTTTTGTTGAATTCAATTTAGAATTTCCTTTCAAAATGTGAAAAGGTGTTTCTGCACCTAAATTAGCAACAACCCAATCAGCAAGCTTCTTACAATCCTCTAAGCTACCATAATTGTTTTGTAAAATATTGCTAACCTCTATAAAAACTCTGTACTTTGCAAAAAGCTTAACCATATCATAAACCTTTTCTACTTTTTTGATCAAAGTCTCTTTCTTATAATATTCTTCATTTCCAGAAGCAAAGAAATAGACTGCCAATGCATCAGTATATTTAGAGATTTTTTTAATTGGATCTTCCGCTATTAAACCTGAAGTTGCTAAAATTGTCTTTAAGTTTCTTCTCTTTGCTTCTCTGAAAACTTTAACAACATATTCATAATGGCCAACAAATTCTGAATGAGTAAAAACTATTGACTGAACATCATTTTGTTTAGCATAATCAACAAGCTCTTCTGGCTTAAAAACTTTTTTTAAACTTTTAACCTCTGGCAAAATCTTAAAACTTTTTGGTGCTTTAAGACTAACTGCTAAAACTTTTGAATTTGGTAAAAAATTGAAGAAATTCCTTTCTTCTATTCTATTAACTTCTAAACCGTCAATAGCTCCATAATCTTTAATAATTAGCTCATCATTTTTGTTTTGTCTAACCTCACATAAACCAGTTTTGCCTTTAGGAATGCTGCAAGACAAAACACAAACTTTACATTTTATTCCTTTTTTATCTCTCTTCCAAAAAACAGTTTCCCTTTCCTCTTTGTATTCTACCATAAAAATTATTGTTTTCTGTAGATATAACTTTTTCAGAAAGAAATAATTACTAGATACAAAAGCCCTGGTAGCTTAGCTGGTAAAGCGCCCGCCTCGTAAGCGGGAGAACGAGGGTTCAAATCCCTCCCAGGGCTTTAATCTAGAAATCAAACTTTAAAATTTTTTGAAGACATAAGCAAAGGTTTGAAGAAAGTATTTAAATTAATGAAGAGAAATGGTATGAAAATAAAACTAACAATGTTTTAAATCTAACTTCGTAAATTTTCTTAATGTTTTGGAAAAAGTTCAAGATAGCAAAACTATTACCAATACCTTTAGCTTTAATAATTTTCTCTTTAATTGTGATATCCAATCATTATTTAAAAACGGGCGAGTTTTTCATAAAGGATATTGATTTAAAAGGAGGAACATCAGTTACTCTTTTCTTTAATCAATCGATAAATACAGAAAATTTAGAAGAAATTTTAAGACAACAATATGAGAATCTCTTCTTCTCTTACTCAAAAACATCAGAAGGAACAATAGCAGTTAATTTTGTCACAGACTCTATTGTTAATAGTAGCTCTTTAATCTCTTTCTTGAATGAAAAAGGATTTTATCCTCAAGACCATTCAATTCAGTTTGTTGGCCCAGAATTAGGAAAATCTTTCTTTGTTCAAATAACAAATTTACTGATTATTGCATATGTATTTCTCTTTCTACTCAATTTGATAATTTATAAAAAACCAGTAATTGCAGTAACAATAATTCTTTCTTCAATTGCAAACTTAATTTGTGTTTTCGGAATAATGACTTTCTTTAACCAAAGATTTTCATTTGCTGGATTTTCTTCTCTTTTAATGCTCATTGCTTTTGGAATAGACGCAAATGTAATACTAGCAACTAAAATTCTCTCCGGAAAAATAGAAGAATTTTACGATCAATACAAGAAAGGTTTAATAACTGGAATAACAATAAATTCTGGCTTAATAATTTCTATGTTAATAGTCCTTTTCCTTTCAAACTCAAACCTTTTAATAAACATAGCAGAAATACAAATAATTGGTTTTTTTGCTGATATCCTAAACACTTGGATTTTAAACGCCGCAATAATAGAGGTGATATTACTTGGAAAAAGACATTAGGTTAATAGCGTTAGCTTTTGTAGTTTTGATTTCTTTAATATCTTTATCTAGAATATTCTTCCAAAAAAGTTGGGTAGAAGTTTCATTCATTAATGAAAGCGCTAAATGTGAAAATCTTCAAGTAGGAAGCAAAATTAGTGAAATAAACAATATTCAAATTAAAAGTTTGGAAGATTTCAAAAGTGCTATAAGTAACATAAAAAAAGGAGAAAATGTTCTTATAATTGCTAATGGCCAAATAGCTTCATGTATAGCAACAGATGATAAAAATCCTGGATTTAACGTTAAAGAAGGTAAAACTAAAGTTTTGAATTTTGGAATTGACATTGAAGGTGGAACAAGAGTATTGTTAAAAGTTAAAGGTAATGCAACTGAAAAAGAAACTCAAGATATAGCAACTATTCTAACTGAAAGATTGAATGCTTATGGTTTAAGTGACATAAAAGTTTTACCAGTAAGCCAAAATTTAATTCAAATAGAAGCTGCTGGTCTAACAGAAGATGATATAAGAAACTTTTTGGTTAAGCAAGGTTACTTTGAAGGAAAAATTATTGAAGATATTCCTTTGACTAATGGTAAAGGAAAGTTAATTTTCAATGGAACTTCAATTGAAATTAGCTTTTCAAACGAAACAATAGAAATATTAAACAAAACTTACCCAATTAACGAAAGCTTTTACTTAGGAGATGTGAAATTTGAAGTTATTAATGCAACGGAAGACAATTTGATTTTGGCTGCAAACGTATTTACCGCTAAAGATATTGTTGAAATATTTACGGATGTTCAAAGAAATTATATTGTTCCTTATGCTGATGGTTATAGATTCGTCTTTACTGTTAAAATTAGTAAAGAAAGCGCAGAAAAATTTGCAGAAGTTACAAAGGGGCAACCAACTTATTATTCAGGTGGCCAGCTGTATATAAAACCAAAGCTTGTTTTATACTTAGATAGAAAGCCAATAACTGAATTAAACATTGTTAGTAACATTGCTGGAGAAGCTTTAGAAACTCCTTCAATAGAAGGTTTTAGAAAAAGCTTAGATGAAGCAAGATTGGAAAAATTAAGACTTGAAAGTATTCTAAAATCTGGAAGCTTACCAGCTGAATTAAGTATTGAGAGAGTTGAAACAATAACACAAACTGAAGGAAAAAAACTTTTTGAATCAACTGTTTATATTTTGATAGCAAATTTCATTGCTGTTTTAGCTTTAGGTTTAGTAAGATACAAAAATATTAAAATTGGTTTACTTATTCTCTTTGTTAGTATTTGTGAGTTAATTCTAATTTTTGGAGTCGCTTCTTCACAAATTGTAGCAGCAATTATAATTGTTCTCTCAATTATTTTAGCTATAGTTTACAAGGAAATTAATTCTCTAGTTAGAGCTTTAACAGTTTTTGTCTCAATTTTGGTTTCTGGTTTTGTTGTAATTGGAAAATGGACTATTGATATACCTACAATTGCTGGTTTAATTTCAATAATTGGTAATTCTGGGGAACTAATAACTTTAACTGATCAATTAATGCTTGAAAAGAAGAGAAGATTGGAAGAAAATATAGAAACTGGTATGGAAATTGTTTTTAATTCTTCCGCCTTACTAGTTTTTGCCATGCTTCCTTTAGCTTTCCTTGGTCTAGGAAGTCTAAAAGGTTTTGCAATAACAACAACTTTAGGAACTTTGATAGATCTATTTCTAACAAGACCTGCATACATGAAGCTTATAGAAAGTATTTTTAGAAAGAGGGTAGAGGAAGATTTTAAAAAACAATAATTTAAAACTTTGTAGAAAAAATATTTTAGAAGCCCCGCTCGTCTAGTCCGGTCAAGGATACAGCCCTTTCGAGAAGAAAGGTTTGATAAAAATATGAGAAGAAAGGCTGGGACACGGGTTCAAATCCCGTGCGGGGCAATATTCCTTCAACTCTTTATAAAAAACTAACAAATTAACTTTGAGTAGAGAAGGAATTAAGCCATAAAAAAAGTAAAATTTTGATTCGATAAAAAGCTCAAAGAAGTTTAAAACTGAAAAAATAAAATTAACTAATGAAAATTGTCGCTATTGGTTGTATACATAACGATATCGAAATACTTCCAAAAATTTTCGATAAGCTTTCTTCTTACAATCCAGATGTTCTAATTTCAGTTGGGGATATAACAAATGCTACTTTCCCAAAAGGGTTTGAAGCAAAGGATGTAGGAAAAATTTTCCTGGAAGAAGCAAGAATTTATTTCAAAAACATATTAGTAGTACCAGGAACTTGGGATAAGGATTTGATACCATTATTTGAAAAAGAAAACGTTTCAATTCATGGAAAGGGAAAAATTATTAAAAATATTGGTTTTTATGGTTTCGGTGGGGCTCAAACACCCTTTAATACTCCTTACGAACCTTCTGAAAAAGAAATAGAGGAAGGTTTAGAAATAGCATTCAATCAAGTTAAAGAAACAAAAATAAAGATTCAAGCAACACATGCTCCTCCTTATCAAACAACTTTAGATTTAGTTGGTATAAAACATGTTGGTTCTCAAGCAGTAAGAAATTCAATTGAAAAATTTAATCCAAACGTTGCAATATGCTCTCATATTCATGAAAGTGTTGGAAAAGATGTTATCAAAAATACAATTGTTCTGAATGTCGGTAAACTAACTGAAGGTTATTTTGGTTTAATTGAGATTGAAGATAATAAAATTAAGGCTGAAATTGAAAGAATTTTAGATTGAATTAATGTTTTGTAAAAATGTTTTGAAGAATAGAAAACAATTTAAATAAGTTATTACAATTTTTAATCATGAAAGATTTACCTTCTACAACTCTAGCTCTAAAAGAAAAAGAATCTATTAATTTGAGTTTAATAGCAAAATTTGATGTTATAACAGTTAAAATCTTACAAAAATTTTATGGAAAGGAAATAGATCCATTAACATCTGAAATAAACTCCTTTGACCTCAAAAAACTACATAAGCTTTTAGAGATAGATGGATTAAAGATAAATATTGAAACTTTAAGAAAAAGATTAGACAATTTGGTTTCACTTGGTTTTATAGAAAAAATCTCTACATATCCAAGAATATATTCAGCAGTAAAGGATATTGAAAAAATTAAAAACATTCAATCAAAAATTTCTCTCCTCCGATCCTTTTTTGAAGGAGAAAAACAGTAATTTTATCTTTTAAACAACTTCAAAAATTCTAACTATCTCCAATCTCTTACTCAAACTCATTGATTATAGATAATCAAGAAAAAATTATGAACAGTTGTAAGATTTTTTAACTGACCATATTACGACAGATGAGAGAAAAAATTTAACTCAATTTGTTTAAACAAACTTTGATTTATTGTTTCAGAAAAACTTTATCAATTCTAAATTTAAACTTTTTATTTAAAATCTAACTAAAGCTAAGATAAAAACATTTCGATATTATAAATAAAAATTTATGACCTTTTAAAATTATTTCAAATTCTTTTAATAATTTTTTCCAACAATTTTTTATCAAACGTTTCTTTGATAAATAGAATTAAATTTTTCAAATGATAAAACTTCTTTAAACTTAAAATGGTCACTTTAACTATTTTCCTCCTCTTCATTTTTTCTTCTGAAAGCTCATTAATTTTTCCAATTTTTCATATTTTTTTCCAAATGTTCATAATTATTTCCAAATCTTCATAAAATCTTCTGAAAGGTTTTAAAAACTGAGAAGTTTAATTAATGACAATGGGAAGATTACCTTACAGAAGATTTTTTCATCCAATAATTCTTTCAGTTTTAGATACTTCCATTCCTCTAAATGTTGAAGCAATAAGGAGAGCCGTTTCTATAAAATTGGGAAAAGATGTAAGTTGGAACACAGTTAAGAAATATTTAGACGAATTATTAGAAACCGGTAAAATAGAACAAGTTCAAGCTGGCAAAATTTTAATGTACAAGAAAAAAATTCAGTGAATGGAGAAAATAGAGATTGTTAAGAGATTTCTTGAATTGAAAGTTCAGATAACACCGAATGCTTTAGATAAAATTTTTTTAAATCAAGAGGTTATTCCTAAGCTGGAAGAACTTGTGAAAAAAGAAAACGTTTTTATCTTAGATGAAACACTTGTAGATAAAATTCTAACTCAAAGGAAAAGTAAAATCGAAATTTTTATTCCCAAACCAAAGGGGACATTTACAGTTGAAGATGTTCTAAATTATCTTAAAGGAAGGTTTGAAATTTTATCTTCAATACTTCAAAAAAACAATCAATTAAAAAATTTAGTTTCAATCTCTAGAGCAGAGAAGATAAAGGGTAGCGAAACTTTCAGTTTAATAGGCATGGTTAAAGATAAAACAACATATTCCATAACCCTAGAAGATTTTTCTGGCTCAACAAACATATTACTGGAAAGAGTAGAAACTGAAAAACTTTTTATTGATGATGTTATTGGTTTAGAAGTTTCAAAAGAAGAAGGAAAGTTAAAAGGTAAAAAAATTTACTTTCCTTCTCTCTCTTTTTTCAGAAAAATTTCTGGAAAGAAGATAAATGTAAAAGAAAATGGTTTAGTTGAAATTGATGGCGAGACAATAGAGCTTCCGAAAACCGAAATAGTCAAGATATTTTTTAACGATTCCTTTATCATATTGATAGATAAATCAATAATCGAGCCTTACCAGCTTAAAGATAAAACTATAATGGAAACTCTCATTTCACTTATAGAAAGAAGGCATCTTAATCCAAGCTTTTTTATTTCTAAAAAACTTTATGAAGAAGACCCATTTTTACTTAAAAACATCCCAGATGCCATAATAGTAAAGAATGCAAACACCTTTGAAAGGAAGATTTACAAAGGAATTGAGCTGATTACTCTTTTATAAGAAATACTCAATAATTGACTAGAAGAAATATATTACAGTGTATAAAAAATTTAAATCTTTACAAACATTTCAAAAAATGCCAGAAATTTTTCAACTTATTGATGCTGATTATGTTATGCTAAACAATCATCCTACAGTAAGGCTTTTTGGTAAGAATAAGGAAGGCAAAACAGTTTGTGCACTTTTTGATGGTTACTTTCCTTATTTCTATTTCATTCCTTTGAAACCTAAGGAAGAAATAGAAGATACTTTAAAAAAAGAGTTTCAAGGGTTAATAAGAAAAGTAGATGAAGTTGAAGTATACGAATCAATTGGTTTTAGGAGAAACAAAACTAAAATGCTTAAGGTTTTTCTTTCAGACCCTTCAAAAGTTCCAATAGTTAGAGAATTTTTAGTTAAAAAAAATTTGACATCAAAAACTTTTGAGGCTGACATACTTTTTAAATACAGGTTCTTGTGTGATTTCGACATGTATGGAATGAGATGGTATAAGATAGAGGGGAGAGAGATAAAAACAGATGTAATAAAAACAGAAAAAATATTTCAAATCGAAAAAATTGAAGAGGAAAAAATATTAGAAAATGCTCCTTTTAAAGTTCTTTCTCTTGATATAGAAACTACAGCTAAAGAGGGGAAACCAAACCCAGAAAAAGATAAAATAATAATGGTTAGCTTAGCCTTTTCTCCTTCTTTTAACGGAAAAGAAAACCTTGTTTTAGTAGCGAGACCAACTAAGGCAAATGGAAACACTTTAACATTTAAAGACGAAAAGGCGATGTTAGAGGAATTAAAAAATATTATTCTTTTATATGATCCAGATTTCATTGTTGGATATAACATCAATTCCTTTGACATTCCTTTCATTTATACTAGAATGAAAGAAAACAAGATATATCCAAGTTTAGGAAGAGCCGAAGATAAGCCTCTTTCTTCTAAAAAAATGGAAAGCTCTTACAGAAATCATATACTGGGAAGAGTTATAGTTGATGTCTATGAGATTGTTAAGGAGCTTTCAGAGAAAGGGTTTATTAGGCTAAAGAGATATGGATTAGATGACGTTAGTAAAACTCTATTAGGGGAAGGAAAAATTGATTTAAAACATGGAGATATTGGGAGAATTTGGGAGAAAAACAATGTTGATGAGATTCAAAAACTCATAGAATATTCAAGAAGAGACGCAATTTTAACACTAAGAATATTCCTAGAGAAAAGATTAATAGATAAATACATTGAGCTTTCAAGAGTTTGCGGCCTATTGTTGCAAGACGTTTTAGATGAAGGAGAAGCAGGCAAAATAGAAAGCTTGCTTTTAAGAGAATTTAATAAAAGGGGTTTTGTTTTACCAAATAAACCAAGTAAAGAAGAAATGTTGAGAAGAAAAGAAGAAAGAGAGACAAAAGGATTTAAAGGAGCAATTGTTCTAGAACCGAAAGTAGGCTTATATACTACTCCAATTGTTTATTTAGATTTCAAATCTCTATATCCAACAATTTACATGAGCTTTAATATTTGTCCAACTACCCTTGTTTTAGATGATTCTGAAAGTCAAGAAAATTTGATTGTTTCTCCCTATGGTTCTAAATTCGTAAAACCGGAAATAAGAAGAGGAATTATACCACAAATTGTCGAGAATTTAATTAACGAGAGAGATAAGATAAAAAAAGAGATGAAGAAAGAGAAAGATGAAGAAAGAAAAATGTTGTTAGACTCTAAGCAAGAAGCTCTAAAAAGAATGGCTAACGCCTTTTACGGATATACTGGTTATATAAGGGGAAGAGTTTACATTTTGGATGTAGCTAATGCCATTACTAGTTATGGAAGATATTTCATTGAAACTACTAAAAAGCTTGTTGAAAGTAAGACAAAAGATTGGGAAGTGATTTATGGTGATACAGATTCAATAATGGTTAAGATAAAAGCATCTTCAATTGAGGAAGCATTCAAGATTGGTAGGGAAATTGAGAAAGTTATAAACGACTATTATCAAGGAAAGGTTACAACAAAAATAGAAGCAATTTTTAAATCATTTTTAATAGTTTCTAAAAAGAGGTATGCTGGCATTGCGGTTGAAGAGAGTGAAGGCGGATATAAAGAAAAAATGGTGATGAAGGGAATAGAAACTGTTAGAAAAGATTGGTGTAATTTAACTGAAAAAGTTCTTTCAACAGTTTTAAACATTCTTTTGAAGGAAGGAAATACTCAAAAAGCTTTTGAGTATGTTAGAGAAGTTATAAAAAATATTGAGTCGGGAAATGTTGATATAGAGGATTTAACTATAACTAAAAGTTTATCAAGGAATTTGTCTGAATACAAAGGAGTTCAACCCCACGTAGAATTGGTTAAAAAATTGATGAAAAGATCTCCTGAAAAAGTTCCCGTTATCGGAGATAGAGTTAGTTATGTTATAGTGGCAGGTCCTGATCTTGTTTCAAAAAGAGCTGAAGACCCAGAATATGTAGTTCAAAATAAAATAAAAATTGATGCTAAATATTATATAGAAAGTCAAGTTTTACCTCCAATAGAGAGAATTTTTGAGGTCATAGGAATAAAAAGATCTCAACTTTTTGCTAATGGTAAACAATTATTGCTTTCTTCTTTAATCCAAGAAAAGCCAAAAGAAAATAAAAATATCAAGTATGAGACTTTTGAAAGTTTTGTTTGTTTGAATTGTGGGAGAATTTACTATTCAATTCCTCTCAGTGGAAAATGTTATGATTGTAAAGGGGAAATAGGCTTCTATTTAAATGGAGATAGGTTTAAGACAGTAGAAATAGAGAAAAGTATTTAAATATGAATGCATAAATAACTAATCATAGTTCTGGTGGTTTATCTGTCAGATAAAGAAAAACTTAAAGTTAAAAAAACTGGAACAACAACAGTAGGAATTGTTTGTAAAGATGCAGTTATACTCGCGGCTGAAAAAAAGTCAACTCTTGGATATTTAGTGGCTAGCAAGGAAAGCGAGAAAATAATACCTTTAGATACTCATATTGCCATGACTATTGCAGGGGCGAGTGGAGACGCGCAAGTATTGGCTAGATATTTAAAAGCCGAATTTAAGCTTTTTGAGATAGAGCATAGAAGAAAAATAACAGTTAGAGGAGCTGCTGTACTTTTATCAAACATACTGCAAGGTTCTAAGTATTTCCCATATTATGTTCAGTTAATTATTGGTGGAGTTGACGATTCTGGCCCCCATATTTTTGATTTAGATGCTATTGGTGGAATTGAAGAAGATAAGAAGTTTGTATCTACTGGTTCTGGTTCACCAATAGCTTTAGGTGTCTTAGAAGACCAATATAAGGAAGGAATGAGTATAGAAGAAGGAAAGGAGTTGGCTGTTAGAGCAATAAAAGCCGCTATTGAAAGGGATATAGGGTCTGGTGGAAAATCAGTAGATATAGCAATTATAACTAAAGACGGAGTTAAAGTAATTACTGAAAAGATTTGAACTTAAATAAAGGTAGTAAGCATGGAAATTCTTGAGAAAATAAAGAGTATTTTACCTAGTGAAGCAATTAGTAGAGTTGAATTTGAAGGAGCAGAAATAATTGTTTATTCTAAAGATGTAAATTTTCTTAAAAACTGTGAAGAAAAAATAAAAGAAGCCGTTTCTTTAGTTAAAAAAAGAATAGAAGTTAGGCCAGAAAAAAATATTTTGCTTCCTGAAGAAGATGCTAAGAAAAAGATAATGGAAATTGTTCCGCCTGAAGCAGAAATAAAAGATATTGTTTTCGAAAAAGAGAGAAGCATTGTTAACATTTATGCAAAAAGAATAGGTTATGTAATAGGCAAAAATGGAGAAAATTTTAAAAGAATAAAAGCGGAAACTCTGTGGTATCCAAAAATAGAAAGAGCTCCTTTAATCGAATCAAAGATTGTTGATGGAATAAGAAAGATGATGCATGAAGAAGTTGATTTTAGAAGAGAATTTTTGAATAAAGTTGGTAAAACTATTTTTTCTGAGAGAAGCTTTGATAGAGGAAGAATTAGAATAACGTTTTTAGGAGGAGCAAGAGAAGTTGGAAGGTCTTGCATGCTTGTAGAAACGCCAAAAAGTAAAATACTGATTGATGCAGGAATAATAGCAGGCTCTTCAAATGGTTTTCCAATCTTATCTCTGCCAGAGTTTAGCTTGAATGAATTAGATGCTATAGTTGTTTCTCATGCTCATCTAGATCATGTTGGTTTTATTCCAGTTTTGTATGAAATGGGTTATGATGGCCCTCTATATTTAACGCCCCCAACACTAGACTTATCAACTTTGCTTTGGTTAGATTATATTGAGTTAATGCAAAGAAGCGGAATTAAGAGCATTTTCACAATAAAAGGAGTTAAAGAAGCTGTTAAAAGAGCAATAACTTTAGAGTACAATGAAGTAACTGATATTGCTCCAGATGTTAGATTAACCCTAGTTAATTCTGGTCACATTCTTGGTGCAGCTCAAGTCCATCTTCATATAGGAGACGGTTTACATAACATAGTCTATGCTTTAGATCAAAAGTTTGGAAAAACAAACTTGTTAGATCCTGCTTTTACCAATTTCCAAAGAGTTGAAACTTTAATAATAGAGTCTACATATGGAGCAAAAGAAGATGTTATGCCATCTAGAAGTGAAGTTGAAAAGGAATTTATGGATGTTGTTAATAAAACAATGGAAAGAGGAGGAATAGTTTTAATTCCAAGTTTTTCTGTAGAAAGAGCTCAAGAAGTGATGGCAATATTGGTTAAAAACAATTTTCTCTATCCAGTTTACCTTGATGGTATGATTTGGGATGCTAATGGAATTTTTACTGCCTATCCAGAATATTATGGAAAAAGTATGTATAAAAAAGCAATTAATGGAGAGGATCCTTTCCTTTCTCCAATTTTCAAAAGGATTTCTTCTTCTAGCGAGAGAGAAAAAGCTTGGAATGATAGACCATGTGTTATAATTTCAACTAGTGGAATGTTGACAGGAGGACCAGTTGTAGAGCATTTAAAAATGTTAGCTGAAGATGAAAGGAATACATTAATTTTTGTAGGTTACCAAGCTGAAGGAACGTTAGGAAGAAAAATACAAAAAGGATGGAAAGAGATTCCAATGGAGTTTGAAGGTAAAACAGTTACTTTAAAAATAAAGATGGAAGTTTATACTGCAAATGGCTTAAGTGCACATTCAGATAGAAGGCAATTATTAGCTTACATCGGTAATTTGCCATCTAAACCAAAAAGAGTTTTTGTTGTTCATGGAGAAGAAAGTAAGGCGGTTTCTCTTTCTTCGGCAATAGAAAAAATTTTTAAGATAGAGGCTTATGCTCCTCGTAACTTAGAAACACTCAGAATAAAGTAATGTATAAGTTATGTAAAACTTATGGAAAAAAATAGTAAAGAGAATGAAGAATAATATATAAATGGACAAAGATAAATTGTACAGATATGCTAATGAGTTAAGTTATCTTATCGCTTCTCCTCTTGCAAGAAAAATTGTAATAGTACTGAAAGAAGAGATAATGTTAACACCAACAGAAATAGGAAAAAGAATCAGTGTTTCCACTTCTAACGTTTCTACTAAGCTTATAGAGTTGAAGAGAAAAGGTCTAGTTAAATGTATAACTCCGGAAAGAAGAAAAATAAGGTTTTACACTTTAACAGTAAAAGCTGAAAAGGTTAGTACACTTCTTCCTGATGGAGAAGAAATAAAAAAAGAAATTAAAATTGATTATGACAAAGGCGAAATATAAAGGATATAGAGTAGAAAGGAAGGTAAGAATTCTTTTGGAAAATAAAGGATGGAAAGTTATTAGGACAGCCGGAAGTTTAGGAGAAGCTGATTTAGTATGCTTTAAAAATGGAAAGGCAATTTTCTTACAAGTTAAATCTACAAGAAAGGAAAAGCTTTATTATCAAGGATATATGGAAAAAGAATTTGTTGGATTTCCTTTTTTTGTGGTTGTTGATTTTGGTTATGGTGATATAGAAGTATTTGAGCCTGCAGAAATTTTAGAAAAAGGAAAAGGGAAAAGCTTGGAAAGTTTTATAAAAGATTTTTAAATAAGAGAAATATATTGAATTATGCCTATATTAGTCAAAGAGTTAATGTCAAGAAAAGTTAACACTATTGAAGAAAATAAAAGTGTTTTCGAAGCTTCTAAAATTATGGCAAAATCTAGAAGAGGATATGTTATTGTTGTGAAGAAAAATAAGCCTATTGGCATATTAACAGATAGTGATATATTGGAAAAAGTTATTTCAAAAGGAAAAGATGTTAAGAAAGTCAAAGTAAAAGAAGTTATGTCTACCCCAATTATAACAATTTCTCCTGATGCAGACGTTTCCGAAGCATCTAGAATAATGAGAAAAAATGTTATTAAAAGAATACCTGTAGTAAAGAAAGGAAAGTTAATGGGAATTATAACAGATTCAGATATAGCTAGAGTAGCTCCAGAGTTCATAAATATATTGGAAGAAAGGCTTGAAGCCAAAAAAAGAGGTTTTGAGCCAGAAAGAATAGAACAAACAACAAGTGGAATATGCGAGGAATGCGGAAACTACTCAGATAACTTAGTTTATGTAAATGGAAAATGGCTTTGTGAATCTTGTAGGGAACAAGAAAAAGATTAGTTTATTAAAACCAATTTAATCTATGGAATTTGAATTGGAAAGAATTGGGTTAAATAGAGAAGAGAGAATAATTCTTATTTCTTCTCCAAATCCAGTTTATGCATATACCAATGAAAGTATAAAGGAAGTTTCCAAAAAGATTTCTGATTCTTTACACAGAAGCTTACCCATAGTTGATAAAAAAATGAATCTGAAAGGTATAATCACAATTTCAGATATTTTGAACGCTTTTCTTAAAAAAGAAGATTTTTCAAACAAAATAGAAACAATAATGAGTAGAGAAGTAGTTTTTTGCGAGGCAAATGAAAGAATAGGTTATGTGCTTCAAAAGATGAAAATTTCGAAAAGAGGAAGATTGCCGGTTATTTCTGCAAATAAGCTAGTTGGAATGGTTTCTGAGTCGGATTTTATAAGAGAAGCTAAAAGTTTTGAGCCGTTTAAAGATATAGAAATAGAAAACGTGATGACTAAAAAACCGTTTATTGTCCAACCAACATTTTCTATTTTTGAAACCCTAAGAATAATGGTTAATGGAAAGTATAGAAGATTGCCAGTAGTTTCCAATAAAAAGTTAGTAGGCTACATAACTTCTACTCATCTTTTCAGACAACTTTATATTAATGATTTCTCCCTTGATTTCCTTAATAAAAAGATAGAAACAATAATGACAAAAAACCCAATAACTATGAGTTTGAACACAAAATTATCAGAAGCCTTAATTTTAATGAAGGAAAAAAATATAAGTTCATTATTGATAGTTAATTCTAATAACGAGTTAGAAGGAATATTTACTGAGAGAGATTTCATAAATCTAATATATTAACTTTGAAAAGGGAAACTTTCAATAACTTCATAAATTGGCCCATTTTTAGTTAACGTGCTTTTCATCAGTTTTATATTGTTAACTAGAATTTTTTCATTGATAGAATTTTTTCTGCAGAATTCTATTAGACCTTTCTTATCTTTAACTCTCTTAACTCTAATTAAAGTAAGATGAGGCGGCTTTACATCTCCACCAATTTTTTCTTCTATTTCTTTGCTTAAATCTTCCAATCCAACAATTTCAATTGCTATAACTCTAAAGAAACTCTCGCTTGGAATTAATTTTATTTTAGTTAGAAGAGCTTCTCTTTTCTGATAGTTTTTTGCTAAATCCTTTAGTTTATTTTTAATTTCTCTTATTTTTTCTTCGTTCAACTCTCCTAAAAATGAAAGAGTTATGTGAATATTTTCTCTCTCTACTTCTTTTCCTTCCACAAAATTTCTTAGTTCTTTTTGAATTTTATAAACTGTTTCATTTTCTACCGGATAGATTGCTATAAAACATCTAACCATAAATATTTATTTGCAAAATACAACTTAATAAAAGGTGAAAAGATGCCTGCAAAAAATGTTAGAGCAACTGAAATAATAGGAAGGGCAATAATTAGTTCTGAAACAGGAAAAAAGTTAGGAACAGTAGCTAATGTGGAATTTATAGCAGAAACAGGAGAGCTTTTGAATATAATCGTAGAAGATGCAACAAGAACCCTTTTGGACCTTAATGTAAAAACAGATTCTAAGGGAAGACCTTTAATACCATTTTCAGCAGTAAGGTCAATAGGAGATTTTGTGGTAATTACAGAAAGCGAACTAATCTAGAATTCCTTCAAAAGAGTAGCTTGTTTTTCTTCTTGCTCTTTCTTACCTTCTAATTGGCTCTTTATTTTTATTGCAGTTTTTTCACCTATTATTCTTGCTAAGCTTTCTAAAGGTGCTTTTCTCAAATCTTCAAGAGTTTTAAAACCAGAATTATAGAGTTTTCTTGCTCTAACTCTTCCTATTCCCTCTAAAGAAACAAGCGGAATTAACTCTTCTTTTATTCCCTTTTCAATTCTAATTCTTAACTTTTTCAGAAATGTTAAAAAATCCTTCTTTCCTAAAAGAAGAGAAATTTCATGCAAAGAATATAAAAGCCAATCTGAAATTTGAATTCTTGAATATAGCTCTCCAGGAGTAATAGAATATTTTTGAAGTATTTCCTCTTCAGTTCTCTCATTAATCCAATCTTTTAAAATTAATGCCATTTTTACACTTTTCTCAAATTCTTCATATTCATAATCTTCAGTAGGTAAATCCAATAGAAAATCCTTTTTGTTAGATTCGATTATACTTTCTATTTCTGACAGTTCAGACATCTTTATTGAAGGTAGAGGTATCATTTCTATGGAAGAGGAAATTAATTGCAAAACAGAAAGCTCTGTCAGTTTTTTATTTGATTTTAAACCATCAACAAAAATTTTTCCAGTTAGAGGATCTAAATACAATTCTGATATTCTCTTTCCAAGTCTGGTTGCTTCAATTTTACTATTTTCAACTTCTATAAATCCCCACTCTTCTAAATTTTCAATAATTTCTTCTATCTTTTCTTCAATTATATAAACATCATATCTGTAAGCAAAGAATGTTGATGAAAAAAATTCAAGCAGAGATTTTTTCTTTTTACAAAAGTCGCTAGCTATTAAAGCTAGGGTGTGCATTCTTAAAGCAGGCTCAGAAGCTAATTTAGAGGTTATTGGTTCAGGTTCGCCAAGTATAAACTTTTCCTTAAGCTCCTCTGCTTCATCTTCATCTTTAGCTAATAGAATTGATTCCCCAAATTTATCAAATCTTGGTCTCCCCGCCCTTCCAATCATTTGATAATATTCTAAAGTTGGTATGTAGATTGATCCGTAAAGAGGATGATATCTTCTAGCTTCTCTTATTAAAACTCTAAAGGCTGGTAAGTCAACACCAGCCGCTAAAGTAGTTGTAGCTACCAAAACTTTAATTAACCCTTTTCTGAAATTTTCTTCTATAATTCTTCTTTGCTTTCCAACTAATCCAGAATGATGAAACGCAACTCCATTTTTAACACAATTAGCTAACTTTTTACATTGTTGTGTTGGAACCTCTAAAACATTTTCTATTTCTTCAGCTATTTTTTGAAGATAAGAGATATCACTTTTACCAATATTTTTGCCAACGATTTTTGAAAGCCTTTCAGCTAAAGCTTCTACACTCCTTCTTGTAGAACAAAAAATAAGAATTTGCTTATTTTTGGATATTGTATCTAAAACAATTGCTTCTTCCAAATCAAAGCTTTCGTTTAGTTTAACTTCTTCTTTATCTAAAAATTCTATCTTAGAATCAAAAGCTACACCTTGATACAACTTAACAGGTCTAAAATTACTTTCTAACAATTCGGCATTTAACCAATCAGCCATTTCTTTAGCATTTTTAATAGTTGCAGACAATCCAATGATTTTCAGATTCTTTAAACTTTTTCTCAATTTAGTAATCAATATTTCAAGTGTCGGTCCTCTAGAAGTTTCAGTTAATAAATGTATTTCATCTACAATTAATAATCCAACATCTCTAATCCAATCCGCTTTGTGTCTAAGTAAAGAATCAGCCTTTTCATTAGTGCAAACAATTATGTCATAATTTTGTAACCAGGGATCGCTTGAATCAAAATCTGAAACAGAAATAGCTACTTTATATTCACTAAAAAATTCTTTGAATATTTCATATTTTTCGAATGCTAAAGCAACCAAAGGTGAAGTATACAAAACTTTTTTACCTTCTTCTAAGGTTTTTATTATTGCTAGCATTGCCATTAAAGTTTTTCCAGAAGCAGTTGGCGTTGAAATTATACAGTTTTTTTCAAACAATCCTCTTTTTACAAATTCTTCTTGAGGTGGATAGAAGTTTTCAATTTTGAGTTTTTTTATTTTTTCAATCCATTTTTCTTCAAACCCAAAATTTTTTAACTCATCAACTTTCATATTTAATTTTTCTTTTGAATAAGAAAGTATGAGAGACAAAAAATTAATATCAATTGGCTTCGAAGGTACTGCACTTTAAAAGCGGATATACCTTCGGAGTTGGAATAATAGATGAAGATGGGAAGATTTTATCAGATGAAAGAGATACATATAAGCCGCCAGCTGGAAAAGGAATAATCCCAACAGAAGCTAAAAGACATCATGAAAGTGTTTCAAAAATTTTATTCGAGCAAGCCCTAAAAAATTCTGGTTTAAGTATTGATGAAATAGACATTATTTCATACTCTATGGGTCCTGGATTACCACCACCTCTTCTCTATACAGCTAAATTTGCATACGAAATTTCTAAAAAATTTAAAAAACCAATAGTTGGTGTACATCATGGCATATCTCATATAGAAATTGGAAGATTGTTGACTGGTTGTAAAGATGCAGTTGTTGTTTATCTTTCCGGTGGTCATAACGCAATTTTAGCCTATGTTAATGATTCCTATAAAGTTTTTGGAGAAACTGAAGACATAACTATCGGAAATTTGTTGGATACTGTTGCGAGAAGTATAGGTTTAGAAATGCCAGGAGGACCTAAAATAGAAGAGTTAGCAAAGAATGGAAAGCAATATATTCCTCTTCCCTACACTGTAAAGGGTATGGATGTTTCTTTTTCAGGAATTCAAACGGCAGTTTTGAAATTAATCAATAAATACAAAAAAGAAGACATAGCATTTTCTTTACAGGAGACTTGTTTTGCAATGTTAACAGAGGTTACAGAAAGAGCATTAGCACATACAGAAAAGAACGAAGTTTTATTGGTAGGTGGAGTTGCTGCCAATAAGAGGCTTCAAGAAATGATGAAGATAATGTGTGAGGAAAGAGGAGCTAAATTTTATGTAGTTCCTCATAAATACTCTTCTGATAATGGTGTTATGATAGCATGGACTGGCTTGCTAGCTTACAAGAGAAATCTAATAGAAAATACAAAAGATTTAATAAAACCAAGATGGAGGATAGATGAAGTTAAATGGTTTATTTGAAAAAACAATAATTTTTTATGATACTTAAAAGAGAAACGTTTGATAAAATATTGAAGTTTTACGGAGCTAAAAGAGTTTCTCCAGAAGCAGCAGAATTGCTAGCTAAAATAGTAGAAGAAAAAATTTCATATTTGATAAAAGAAGCATGGTCTTATGCCAAACATGCGAAAAGAAACACTCTTTTTGCTGAAGATGTTTTATTGGCTAGGAAAAAGTTAAATATCTAATTCTTAAAATCGAATTAATTTTATGAGTGTTGAAAATCTGTTGCAAGAATTAGAGAAAAAGTCTGGGTTGAGAAGAGAAGAATTAATGAAAAGAATAGAGAAGAAAATTCTTGAGTTAGATAATTTGATAACAATTGAGGGAGCTATTTATTTAGTTGCTAGAGATCTTGGAATAGAATTGCCAGCAGAAAGGAGAAAGGTAAAAATTTCAAGTATATTGCCTGGAACAAGAAAAGTAAGTTTTACAGGAAGAGTCTTCAAAATTTCAAAAATTGTAGAGTTTGATGTTGGTGGAAGAAAAGGAAGAGTTGTAAATCTTTTTATTGGTGATGAAACTGGTTATGTTAAAGTTCCTTTATGGAATGATCAAGTTGATTATTTGAATCAGAGAAAAATAAGCGTTGGCTCAATAGTACAAATAATAAATGGTTTTGCTAAAGAAGGAAATTATGGCGAAGTAGAAGTTTCTCTCGGAAATTTTGGTATAATTAGGGTTATCGATAAAGATGAAGGTTTACCGTCTGCTGAAGAACTTCTTCAGAAATTTTCTTCCTTCGAAAGAATAAAAATTAAAGATATTAGAGTTGGTAATTTTGAAATAGTTGGTTTTATTGTGAAAGTTTTGAAATCGAATTATATTTATCAATCAAACGGAGAAAAAGCCTTGATTTTACCAACTATAATTGATGATGGTACAGGAGATATTAGAGTTGTATTTTTTAGAGAGTTAGCAGAAGAAGTTGCATCAACAACTGTTAATGAAATTGAAAAATTGGAAGAAGAAAAAAGAAAAAGATTTCTAGAAGAGAGAGTTTTAGGTAAGGAAGTTATTGTTCAAGGGAGAGTAAAAAAGAATGATATATATGATAGATTAGAAATGGTAGCAACTTATGTAAAGCCTTTTAACCCTACAGAAGAAAGTTATAAATTGGTGGAGGAGTTAGAAAATGCCTGAAAAAGAAATAAGGCTTGAAGATATTCCTGGAGTTGGACCAAAGATAGCTGAAAAGCTAAGAGAAGTTGGCTTTACAGATCCTATGGCAATTGCTGTTATTTCTCCAAGCGAATTGGCAGCTATTGCTGAGATAGGAGAGGGACAAGCAGCTAAAATTATTGCTAATGTGAGAGAGCTTTTAGATATTGGTTTAACAACTGCAGACAAAATACTTGAAAGAAAGCAAAAAGCTCTAAGAATAACAACTGGAAGCAAGGCCTTAGATGATTTGCTTGGTGGAGGAATAGAAACACAAGCAATTACAGAGACATATGGTCCTTTTGGTAGCGGTAAAACACAGCTAGCACACCAATTAGCAGTTAATGTTCAATTGCCTCCTGAAAAGAAAGGCTTAGGTAAAACCGTTGTTTATATAGATTGTGAAGGAACATTTAGCCCAACTAGAATAGTTTCTATGGCACAAGCAAAAGGTTTAGATCCGCAAAAAGCTCTTAAGAATGTTTTTGTTGCTAGAGCTTTTAACGCTGAACATCAAATGTTCATCGTTGAAAAATTGAGAGAACAAATAGCTGAAAAAAATATTGGCTTAATTATAATTGATTCGATAACTTCTCATTTCAGAGCCGAATATATAGGAAGAGGAGAATTGGCAGAAAGACAGCAAAAATTAAATAAACATTTACATTCATTGCAAAGATTAGCAGATGCGTTCAATTTAGCAGTTTATATAACCAATCAAGTTATGGCCGATCCTTCTGTTATTTTTGGTGATCCAACAAGGCCAGTTGGTGGTCATGTGTTAGGACATTTTTCTTCGTATAGAATTTATCTGAGGAAAAGTAGGGAAAATATAAGAGTAGCAAGACTTATAGATGCCCCAAACTTACCAGAAAGGGAAGTAACTTTTAAAATAACAGAAGAAGGTATAAAAGACGTAGAGGAAAAATAAAGAATGGAAATTATAAAAAGAGGAGCTGAAGCTATACTTTACATTGATTTCTTTGAAAATAGAAAAGTTTTAGTTAAAGAAAGAATTAAAAAAAGCTATAGATTAGAAGAGTTAGATAAAAAACTAAGGATTGAAAGAACTAGAAAAGAAGTAAGACTTTTAACTGAGGCTAGAAAGATAGGCGTTAATACCCCTCAAATATTTCATGTAGATGAGGAAAATGGAAAAATTGTTATGGAGTTCATAGAAGGTAAAAGACTTAAAGATATTATGGAAAGTTTAACAGAAGAAGAAATTGTTGATATTTTCCAAAAAATCGGGGAAGATATAGGAAGGATGCATTCCATGGATATAATTCATGGCGATTTAACAACTAGTAACATGATTTTAAAGGACGAAAAGATATACTTTATTGATTTTGGGTTGGGATTTTTTTCTAAAAGAATTGAGGATAAAGGTGTTGATTTAAATCTTTTGAGAGAAGCAATAAGGGCAACTCATCCAAAACTTTTAAACTTATGTTGGCAAAATATTCTAATTGGCTATAAAAAAAGTTTTAAAGATTGGGAAAAAGTAATTAAAAAGGTTGATGAAATTGAAAGACGCGCTAGGTATGTTGAAAGGAGCAGTAAAGATTAGAGGAAAGAATAGAATTGAAACTTTTGAGAACATTTTTGTAATAGTATTGGTTTTATCAAGCATTTCTTTATCAATTTTTATAGGAATTTCTGGCATTTTTCCTAAAGGTTGGCCAGTTATAGGAATAATGCTTTCAAGCTTTTTCGTTTTTATTTCAATTATATCTCTCATACTCATATGGATAATTAAAGAGGTGAAATAATGGCGAGAATGTACTCTAGAAAAAAAGGGAAGTCAAGAAGCCATAAACCCCCAATAAGAGTTGTGCCTAGATGGTTTGAGATGAAAAAAGAAGAAGTAGAAAAACTGGTTATAGACCTTGCTAAGAAAGGCTATTCTTCAGCGATGATAGGAACTATTTTGAGAGACCAATATGGTGTTCCTGATGTTAAAACTATTGTCGGAAAATCTATAACTCAGATAATGAAGGAAAATAATCTTTATCCAGAATACCCAGAAGAATTGTTAAATCTTTTTAAAAAGGCTGTAAATTTACACGATCATTTGGTTAAAAATAAGAAAGATAAAACTTCTAAAAAAGGCATGGAAAACCTAATTTCCAAGATTAACAGACTAATAAAATATTACAAGAGAAGAAAAGTTTTACCAAAAGACTTTCAGTTCGATATAGAAAAGGCAAGACTAATTATACAAAAGTGATGAGTTTGTTCTTGGATGAAGTAGAAAGAATAGCTAATATTTTTAAAGCACTGATTAAAGAAAAAAAAGTTAGGATTTACTCTCAATATGATACTGATGGAATAAGTTCTGCTGCTATACTTTCTAAAGTTTTAATTAGAGAAAACAAAAATTTTGAAATAAAAATATTTAAACAGTTAAATAAAACGAGTATTTCTCAAATAAAATTTAATGAAAAGGATTTGCTTGTTTTTTTAGATATGGGAAGCGGACAATTAGAAAATTTAAAACCTATTATTGAAAAAACGAACGTTTTAATAATAGATCACCATC
Organism: Candidatus Aenigmatarchaeota archaeon; assembly: GCA_049976365.1. Taxonomy (GTDB): domain Archaea; phylum Aenigmatarchaeota; class Aenigmatarchaeia; order CG10238-14; family SpSt-28; genus SpSt-28. Next base: position 25,480 of record JBMFIJ010000002.1, read on the forward strand.
AACCAATTTTTTATGAACATCCAAACCTTTTTCATATAAATCCTTTACTTTATGGTGAAAAAGCAGAAAAATATTCGGCTTCCATACTTTCTTATCTTTTTTCCAAGTTTATAAGTGAGAAAAACATGAATTTGATAGATTTAGCAATTTTAGGTGCTATTGCTGATAGAAGAGAAGAAGGCTTAGAAGTTTCAGAAGTTAAAAAACTTATTGAAGAGGCAGTTAAATTAGGAATAGTTGAAGTTAAAAAAGATTTAAAAATTTTCGGGTTTAACAAGCCTTTATACAAGGCAATAGCTTATAGTATTGAGCCATTTTTACCTAAAATATACGGTAATGAGGCTGCTGCAATTCAGTTTTTAAACGACATTGGAATTAAAGTGAAAGATGGAGAAAAATGGAGAGAATTGAAAGATTTAAGCGATGATGAGAAGAAGAAAATAGCGGATGGTATAATTAAGGAAAGAAATGGAAATATAGAGGTTTCTGAAGTTTTCGGCGAAGTTTATCAGTTTCTAAAAAGGCCAGATATAATAGGAGATGCAAGAGAATTTTCAGTTTTAATAAATGCTTGTAGCAAAAGCGGATATTCTGACATAGCATTAAGGTTAGCTCTAGGGGATTATTCAGTTTACAATTTTGCTTTTGATGTTTTTGAAAATTATAGGAGAGAAATATCTAAAGCAATTAATTTTCTTGAAAACGGCAATATAATCGAAAAAGAAAACGGTATATATCTTTTAGGAATTAATCAAGTTCCAGATTATTTGATAGGAGCAATTACTTCAATTTTTTTAAATTCTTTAAATTCAAATAAACCTATTTTCGGATTAGCATACGATAAGGTAAGCAATATGATTAAAGTATCTGCAAGAAGCAAGAATAGCAATTTAAATTTAAAAGAAATTTTGGATAGTGTAGTAAAGGTAATAGGCGGAGAAGCAGGAGGTCATAAAGAAGCAGCTGGCGCATTTATACCTTTAGGAAAAGAAAAAGAATTTATAGAAATAACAAATAAGATTTTGGGTGAGAAGAATGCCTAAAGCAAAGAAAGTTAAAGTATGGCTGAAATTAATCTCGCCAGAATTTTTAGGTAAAAGAGAATTGGGAGAAATTCCAGCAAATGAACCAGAAGCAGCTGTTGGAAGGAGAGTTATTTTAAGCGCCATAGATGTTCTTAACGATTTCAATAAATATTACTTAAAATTTCATTTCAAAATAGGAAGAGTTGATAATCAAAACGCATATCTTTACTTTGATGGTTTAGAATGCACAAGAGATTATATAGCTAGAATGATAAGAAGAAGGGTTGATAGAACAGATTTAATTGTTGATTTAGAAACTAAAGATGGTATAAAATTAAGAATAAAAACAATAACAGTAACTAGAAAAATTCCAAGCAGTATAAGAACTAAAATAAGAAAGAAGATTTTGGAGATTCTTTCTGAAGAAATTAAAAAAAGTACAATGGAAGAATTCATTTTAAAGGTTCTATCTGATGATTTCAAAAATTCGATAGCATCTCAGATTAAAAAGATCTATCCGCTAAGAAATTTCGAGTTTAGAAAAATTGAAGTTAAGACACCATTAGAGGCTTTATTGAAGAAAGAGAAAGAGAAGCAAAAAGAAGAAGTAAAAACACAATAGAAATTATTTTTGATATTTTTTCCCCTCTTTTATTGCCTAGAAATTCTTTTAGTGCTTCCCTTACTATTAGACCACCGTCTAATGGAACTATTGGAAGCATGTTCGCTATAGCCACTCCAATACTTAGAAACAATATCCACTGAAATATTGAAAATAAATGAGAAAAAATTGAAATTACAATTGGGGAAGCTTCTTCCTTATTCCATTTAAATACAAAATATGTTTGAGCACCATAAATTCCAATAAAAGGTTTTCCATTTTTTTCTTCAAGAGTTAAATTAAATGTCCCTTTTGATGTTTTTATTTCTACAGTAGAATTAGGTTTTGCATTTAACAAAAAATTTTGTAAGTCAAAAACATCTTTTATTGTTTGATTATCAATAGCATAGATAATACCTTCTAGCTTAACTTTTTCTGCTGGAGAATCTTTAATTGTATTGTTAAACTTTACTCCTATTGGCTCTATTAGAAAAGAAAAAAGTTGAGAAGTTAGTATAAGCAAAATAAAGAAAAATAGTGCAGTTATTAAATTGCCTAGACTACCAGCAGAAAATATTTTTATTTTACTTGTTAGTTTAGATTTTTTTAGTTTTACTTCATCTATATCCACAAAAGCGCCAATAGGTAAAAGCAAAAGATAAAGTAATCCATATCTTTTAGTTTTTATATCTTCACTTCTTGCTATTAGAGCATGCAACGATTCATGCGGTAAAACTATTAAAAAAATTGAGATAATCCAATACCAAAATGGAATTGAGATTATAGGGCCAGGGTATTTGTACCCAGAAACTGTTGGTAAAACTAAGGCAACGCTTGGCCTTAAACTAATTAGTGAAGTTATTATGAAATATGGTCCGACTAAAAGAAGGATTGGAGTAGAAATTAGAGAAATCAACCCAATAATCTTAAAAACCTTCTTATGATTTTCTACATAATTGTTTATTAATTCTACGTATTTTTGTGAATATTCGAAAATCAATCCTTTTTCAAATTTTACATTTTTTCTCCTTTTGTAAAGCCTAATTGAAACAATAGAAAAAAATATTATAAAGAAAACAATTTCTAAAATATTAACCATCTTTTTCACTCCTTTTCTTAACTAATATTTCTACACAAACTTTCCACTTCCTCGGTGCATATGGTAAAACTTTTCTCTCGTTTATTATTTTGTATTTTACTCTTAATTTTTCCATTTCTTCTTTTATTATTTTTTCTACATTTTCAAAGACATTTGGTTCTTTACCCCAATTATAAAAGTGTATTATACCTTTCTTTTTTAAACATTTTACAGCTAAATCCAAGAAATTTTCTGCACCCATGGGAAGAGGCATTACAACTCTATCACACTTATTAAAAAATTCTACGCATTTTTCTCTAACATCCCCTTCTATAACTTTAACCTTATCTTCTACTTTATTCAATTTGACATTTTCTTTAGCATATTTTACTGCTATTGGATTAATTTCAATAGCTATAACTTCTTTAACTTTTGGTTGTTTTTTTGCAATTTGTATAGCATAGGGAGCAACTCCAGCAAACATTACCATAACAGTTTCATTTTCTTTAACCTGACTAGCTATTCTTTGTCTTTCAGTTAATTCTCTAGGCGAAAAGTAAACTTTTGTTGGGTCTAGCTTAAAAATACAACCATATTCTTTATGGATGGTTTCAAATTTTTTTTCTCCAGCTAAGAATTTATACTTTCTTATTCTGTAAATTCCTTTCCTCTCGCTAGCTTTTTCTAAAACAGTTTTTATATGTTTATTTAAATCCATTATTACCTTTGCTATAATTTTCTTTTCTTTTTGAGTTACATTTTTTGGAAACTCCAAAATAGCTATATGACCTATTACATCAAAACTTCCTGGTCTTTTTTCTTTGATTTTTTCCAATTGCACAAAAGCTTTAGTTTCTCTTTCCAATTTACTCATTTTAATTAATTTTTTCTAACTATTTTTATGTTAATTCTCGCCGGCTTAGGAATTTCAGATGAAAAAGGAATAACTCTCGAGGAATTGGAAGAAGCTAAGAAAGCCGATTTAATATTTATCGAGTTATACACTAGCATATGGCTTGGTAGCTTAGAAAACCTTTCTAATCTTGTTGGAAAAGAAATTAAGCTTTTGAAAAGGAAAGACTTGGAAGATAATTTAGAATATTTATTAGAATTGGCAAAAAATAAAAACGTTTTAATTTTTGTTCCAGGAGATCCTTTAATTGCAACAACTCATTCTTCCTTAATGTTAGAAAGTAAAAAAAGAGGTATTGAGTTTAAAATTTATCATAACTCTTCAATTTTTTCTGCTATTTGTGAGACAGGTTTGCATATATATAAGTTTGGTCCTACAATTACAATACCGCTAAAAAATAGAGGAGAAAATTTCTTATCGATACTTCAAAAAATAAGAGAAAACAAAAGAAGAGGATTGCATACACTTTGTCTTCTAGATATTGACCTAGAAAAAAATGAAAAGCTTTCTGTTAAAGAGGCTATAGATTTTCTTTTAGAGAATAAAGCAATTAGCGAAGATGAAGAAATTTTAGTTGTTTCATGTTTAGGCAGCAAAAAGCAAACAATTGTTTATGATAAGGCTGAAAACTTACTAAAAAAAGAATTTGAATTACCAGCTAGTTTAATTTTACCAGGGGAACTACATTTTTCTGAAAAGGAATTTCTCTCTCTTTATGAATAACTATTTTTTCTTTTCTTCTTTTCCTGTTATCCAGACAATAAATGCAATTATACCGAAGAAAATCAAAAGAAATATTATTGAATAAATAATGTCAGAGTTTATAATTTCAGCTGAAATCCCAAAAAAAGGGGAAAGACCGCTACTTATTAATACAGCAAATCCTATTAGTATCCCAAATATTAACAATCCTATACCAAATTTTCCTTTAAGTTTATCTTGTAAAGTAGCGGGCATGGCTCCTTCCGGAAAGAACATACCAGCTATAATCAATCCAACAATTATAACTAAAGTAGCTACTGTTCCTTTAAAAAAGAAGTTAGCGAAAAATTGTTGATATTCTTCAATGCTGGTTCCAGTGATAATTGGATAAGCCCATACCATAAAAGCTGCAGTAAGAGCAACTATAGCATTAACAACTACATTTTTTTCTGGCTCTCCAAAAAGTTTAGACCTTCTCAATAAACCATAAAAAATGGCGGAAGTTAGAAGGAAAGGCAAGAATGCAAAAAACCCCATTCTGTTAAGGTTAATTATTACGGTTTCTAGTGGGCTTACCATTATCCTCTACCTATACTTCCCGCTATAATTAATACTACAACAGCAATTATTAATCCTGTTATCAATAAAGAAACATCTAGAGGGGCAGAAGGACCTTTTTGTTGAGAAGATGTTGCTCCTGAATATATAACTCCGACTAACCCACTAGTTACAAAGAGAGCTAGAGAAATGGCAATCATTGCAAAAAGCGTATTTCTACTTTGGAAGAACTTCTGCAGTGTTTCCAATAAGTTTGGATAGAAAAAACTAGCTATTAAAAAACCTATGAAAAAGAGAAGTATAAAGACAAAGGCCTGGGAAAAAAATGTTGTTAAAGGAGCAACTAAACTAATCCCCGTTATAACAGGATATGCAAAAATGAAAAAAGCTATAGAAAATGATACTATTGCGTTAATTAAAGGATTTTCGCCTAAAAACTTTTTTTGTCTAAGAAGAGCATAAATAAGAGTCAGTGCAAGAATAAATGTTAAAAGGTTAAAAAATCCCAGTCCAACAAGCTGTTGAATTATTGGAGCGAATATATCTCCCATTTTTTTATTTGTTTTTAATTTTTATATAAGAAATTTTATTTGTTTACCAGTTTCGAAAGGGATCTAACAGAATCTATTAATGCTGGTAGAATTTCCTTGAAAATTTCTTCAAGAGTACTTATCTTAGTCGAAAGTTCTTTGATATCATTATCCAGTTTATCCAATTCAACCAATATCTTTCTTTCTTCTTCAGTTTTAGAAGTTATTACTTCTTTTATACTAGCGCTTAATTCATTAATTCTTCTCTCAGTTTCTAGATATTTTGCATTTACATTTTCTATATCTTTCTTTAACTCGTTTATTCTGGATTGGATTAAATAGTCTATATAATTAAAAAAATCATCCCAAGAATATTGTTGGGATTGATATTGTGTTAGATCTTGAGTTTGAGGATATTGAGTTAAAGCAGGTTCTTGCTTTGGTTTAGTTTTTTCAGCTATTTCCTCTAAAGTAGGCAGCTTCTCTTCACTTTTAGCTTCTTCCCTAGTTTCTATAGTTTCAACTTTTTTAATTTGTTCTTTTAACGCTTCACTCAAAGCTATATCAATTTCTTTAGGAGAATATCCCTCTTTCCTAAGAACGTCTATAATTTCTGGTTCAGAAAAACCATGCGATGAAAGCTCTTTAACTCTTCCTATTGGAGGCACCCTTTCCTTTTTTTTAAAAATTTGCAATGCCATATTTAATTATTTGTTTTCTTGCTTTAAAACACTTTTTATTTCTTCTATTTTCCTTTCCATTTCTTCTTTAGTAACAAAATTAGAGGTTAAAGGATTAAAAAGATCTAAGAAAAACTTTATTTTTTGAAGCTCTGTTTTAGTTGCCAATTGGTCTATATTTTTCTTCAGATTTTCCATTTCTTCTTTAATTTGAGTCATTTGCTGCTTTATATCTTCTACTTTTTTTGAGCTTAAATCGCTATAAATCTTTAAATCAGTTTGTAATCCTTCTATCTTTTTTTCGATAGCCAAAATTCTCTCTTCTAACTTTTCGTTTTTAATTTCAATCATTCTAACTCTTCTATTAAGCTCGTTTAATTCTCTAGAAAAGTCAAATGCTTCTACTTTTTCTGGCATAGAATAATTTAACAAAAGATAATAAATATTATGGAATTTGTTCTTAAAGAAAACGAGCTGAGGATAGATGCCAAAGATTGGAAAAGTTTTACCACTCTTGAAGATTCTCCAGAATTAATGAAGATAATCATTCAAAAATTGGTTGAAATGCCAGAGATAGAAAGAATAACGATTTCAGAATTTAGAGAAATAGAGTATAATGAAGAGCAAGTAAAAATGTTAAAAGAAATAGCAGATATTTATAGAAATTTTGTTTTTGAGAAAGGTGTATTAAGGCTTGATTTTTTCCCTGAAAGAAATCAAGAGACAAAAGAGCTAATAGATTTTTTACTTTCAGATCCGATTTGGTGCTACGTTAAAGTTTCTATGAAAGTTTTGAAAGAAAAAGGTAAGTATACTGATGAATTTCTAATCCCCCTTAAAGAATCTTTAGAAAGAACAAGATTGATAAGGGAAATTAAAGGGAAGCTAAATCAATATAGACCAAAAGATAGAGGTTTGTACAGAATAGTTTTCATTCCAGTTATGAGACCAGTTTTTATGCTAAGCAGATTTACCTTATTCCCTCCAAAGAACTCTGAGTTAATAGAGAAATATTCTTTAAAAGATGGTAGCGAAGTTAACATTTACAGAGTTTCTGAAAAAGTTAGATTGCTATATTTTGTACTTTCTAAAGAATTTTCTTTATCTGAAGAAAAATACAGGTTGCTTAATGAAGCTAGAGCAATATTGATGGAAAGAGGAATGGAAGAGAGAGAAATGAAAGATTTTGAAACTGTTAGAAAAATATTTTTGGAAAGAAGCAAGGCAATAATAAAGGATTTGGTAATTAAAAACAATTTGCCAATTTCTCCTAAAGAGATTGAAGAGTTAGCAGAGATTTTGGTTAGATATACAGCAGGCTTTGGAGTTCTAGAAATTTTGTTAGCTGATGATAGAATTCAAGATATTTATGTTAATGCCCCTCCAGGCTCTTTACCAGTTTTCATAAATCATGCTGATTATGGGGAATGCGAAACAAATTTAATTGTTACTCAGGAAGAAGCAGAATCTTGGGCTACGAGGTTTAGATTATATTCTGGAAGGCCTTTAGACGAGGCAAACCCAGTTTTAGATACAGAAATCACTTTACCTTTTGGAAGAGCAAGAGTCGCAGCTGTTACAAGAACTTTATCTTCAGCTGGTTTAGGATTTGCTTTTAGAAGGCATAGAGAGAAACCTTGGACATTTCCTTTGTTTATTAAGGCAAAGTACTTTAATCCTTTGTTTGCTGGTTTAATGAGCTTTATTATTGATGGAGGAAGAGCGGTTTTAGTTGCTGGGGGAAGAGGATCAGGAAAAACATCTTTACTTTCTTCAATGATTTTAGAATTAATGAGAAGATACAGAATAATAGTTCAAGAAGACACTCCAGAATTACCAATTGAAATTTATAGAAAACTTGGATATAATGTTTTACATTTGAAGTCTAGAAGCGTTATTACTCATGTAGAAACTGAGCTAGCTCCTGAAGAAGCTTTAAGAACTGCTTTAAGATTGGGAGATTCTGCCTTAATTGTTGGGGAAGTTAGAAGTAAAGAATCTACTGTTTTATTTGAAGCTATGAGAATTGGGGCTTTAGCTAATTTAGTAGCTGGTACTATTCATGGAGAATCCGCTTATGGAGTTTACGATAGAGTTGTTCATGATTTAGGTTTGGTTCCAACCAGTTTTAAGGCGTTAGATATAATTGTTATTGCAAATGTAATAAAAAGTCCAGATGGTTTGCATAGGTTTAGAAGGGTTACTGAGGTTGTTGAAGTTAGAAAAAAATGGAAAGAAGATCCTATGCTCGAGGGAGCTTTTGTTCCTTTAATGACTTATTCAGCAAAAGAAGACACTTTAAAACCAACAGACGTTTTGCTAAATGGGGAGTCAGAAGTTTTGAATGAAATTTCTAAAAGAGTTAGAGAGTGGCATGGAGCTTGGGATAAGGTTTGGGAGAATATTTTGCTAAGAGGAAAAATTAAGCAAACTTTGGTTGATTATTCAGAAAAGTTAAATAAGCAAGAAATGTTAGAAGCAGAATTTGTCGTTCAAGCTAATGAAGCATTTCATTTAATTTCTGAAGAAGTTTCGAGAGAAATTGGGTATATAGATTCAAAAATTGTTTATGAGAGATGGTTAGAATGGTTAAAAGAGAAAATGAAGTATTTGTAAGTAGAGAAAATATTTACGAAAAACTTTGCAATTTTTCTTATAGTTTGCTAAGGTTTAAATTTGATGAAAATTTTATTGAGAAAGAAAGAAGGATAATAAATTTTTGTAATCTCAATATTCCCCCAACATCAAATATTTCTGCAGCTTTTACAATTTTTGTTGTATTTTTTGTTTTTTCATTTTTATTGGCTTTTCCTTTTGGATTCTCCTATTTCTTCTATTTTCTAATTCTTTCAATTTTTTTCTCGTTCTTAGTGTATTATTATCCTTATATTCTAATGCGATATATAAGGATTACATCCTCATCTGAAATGTTGCTTAGTGTAATTTATATGGTTATTTCTCTTTATAGAACTCCAAACTTAGAAAATGCTGTAGTTTTTGCGTATAAAAATTTGAAAGGTCCGCTCAAAAAAGATTTTGAGATGATTATAAGAGATTTTAATCTTCGTAAAATTTTTACCTTTGAGGAAGGATTGAAGAGGATTATAGAGAAATGGAGTTTTGAAGCTAAAGAATTTTCCGAATCTTTGAAATTGCTTATAGAATATTCAAGAAACCCTTATGGTGGAGAAAAAATGTTAGAAGAGTCTATTAGATTAGTAGTCGAAGAAAGCTATGCTAAAATGACAAGATATGCAAGGGAACTAAAACTACCGACAACTGCAATTTTAGTTTTAGGTGTTATTCTTCCAGTAATAGGTTTAACACTTATTCCCCTTTTGACAATTTTCTTACCAGAAATATTGAATATTTCTGCAGTATTTTTTGTTTATGATTTCTTTTTACCATTGCTTTTATTTTCTTTAATATTAATGCTTGTTGAATCGAGACCTTTAACGGCTTCTTCTATTCGAATAGAATCCAACCCTATCTATATTAACTTTCTCGGGAGGAAGCTGAATATTTTTATAGTCTCCTTTCTAATATTTCTTCCAATTTTTTTGTTTTTAGTATCAAAAATATTTTCTGATGTAAGAACATATTATGCTTGTATCGAGTGGGGGAAAGCTGGGTTTGAGATTAGTAAAAAGCCAATACCAAACATTTCTATGGAAGAATGTAAGTTTTACATGAGTGATTTAATTTATCAATCTATTTCACCCTCTATCTTGTTATTTCTTTTTGTATTATTCACTCTATTGCCACTTTATTTACGAAATAAAAAATACGTTGAAAAAAGAAAAAGAATAAAGGATGTTGAAAGTGAATTGGGTACATTGCTATTCCAACTCTCTCATAGAGTAAGTGTTGGGGTTCCAATTGAAGAAGCAGTTTTTACTCTAGGCGAAAAGGCAAAAACTATGGAAGTAGAAAGTTTAATTAAAGATCTGAAAAGGAATGTTTCTGTTTCTGGAAGTTTGAAATATGCTATTTTTGGTGAGAATGGAGTTATTAGAAAATATAATTCTACAATTATTTCATCTGTATTTGAAATAATAGTTGAGATTTCTGCCAAGGGTTCTCTCTATCTTTCAAAAGCTCTTTCTACATTTTCTAGGTATTTAAAAAACTTATCAGATCTGCAAGAAAAAATAGAAGATTTAATTTCTGATAATGTTTCTACCATGAAGTTTATGGCATACTTTTTGATTCCTTTAGTAGGTGGTGTAAGCGTTTCAATAGGTTTAATAATATTGGGTATTTTGGGTAATCTTTCTATTGTTATGAGTCAAACTTTACCAAAAGAAGCAGGCGGAATACCTTCTATTAGTTTACCATTAATAAATTTGTGGGGAGCATCCCCAGTTTCACCTTCTCTTTTTCAATTAGCAATAGGAATTTATGTTCTAGAATTGTGTTTAATTTCATCGTTTTTTATAGTTGGATTGGAAGAAGGATTTGATAGTATTAGTTTAATAAACGAAATGTCGAAGATAACAATCCTTTCTATCACAATATTTATACTTGTATCTCTTTTAATATATATTTCCCTTTCGGGAATAGCAATTTCGCTTTTTGAAATGGGATGAAAAATGGAAGAGAGAACATCAAAAATCATCCTTTCAATAATAATCGGAGTAATAATTCTAATTTTTCTGATATTAATTGCAGTAAACTATCTTTGGAGGTTTCCAATAAAGGTGGTTATAAAATGAGAGGAATATCTCTTCCTTTTGATTTTCTTTATATAATCATATTTTTTCTTGCGATTGCTGTTGTGATAATAGGTATATTTGTTTTAATATCCTCTAATTTAAAGAAGGGTATAGAAAGTGGAACGATTTGGCAATGGATAGAGAATATGCTAAGAAAAGGGATGAAAGGATGAAGGCCACAATAGAATTGTCAATAAACTGGCTTGTTATTATCATACTACTTTTACTTTCTACTATACTTGCTATAATCTTTTTAGGAATATTTTTTAAATCTTCTCCATTTGGAGCGACCGCTAAAGAAGTATGTTTGCTAACAATAGGTAAGCTTTTTGGCAAAGCGGAATTGTGTGAGGTTTTTATTTAGTAAATGTAATTAAAATATGGAGCTTCCAATTGATGTTTTAGTTTTGATAGCAATAGCCTTACTTATATTACTAATAGCTTACTTTTTTTATGTTAAAATAAAAGAATCAGGAACTTCCACTCTTTCAAACATCTTAAACATTCCAGATTTTCTAAAAAAGATGTTTGGGTGAGATATTGAGCGAAGATGAGTGGTGGTTAATACTAATGATAGTCCTCTTACTTATGGTGCTTTTTGTCGTAGGATTCATTTTAGTCAAAACCGATTGGATAGAAGCTATTTTAAGTTTTAAGTTGCCAAAGCCGTGGCGTTAAGTATGAAAGCAATACAGCTTTCAATAAAAACTTTAATTTTCCTTCTACTCTTTTTGATGTTACTTCTTCTTTCCATTTTCTTTGCTCTCTATTTAAGAGTAAGTTTTATTAATCTGCTAAAGCAATATATTTTCACTTAATAAAACATTCAAATGGATGTAACGATTAAAACAGTTGCTATCATTTTCATTGCTATTGTCATTGTTATTAGTTTATATCTCTTCCTTTCCTCTTATCAAAAGAGTGCATCATCTATTTATAGCTCCCAGGAAGAGTTAAATAACGCTTGCTTAGAGCTTATTAAAAATGGTTGCGACGAAAAGACAGTTATTGTTAATTCAAAGAAGTTTGAAGAAATTTGCAAGGATAATGGCTTAAATTTAGTTGAATGCAAAAAACATTGTGGGTGTTAAGGTGAACGAATTTACAATGAGATTTTTGATTATAGGAAGTATAATTACAATTTTAATAGGTTTTGGAATATGGTGGTTTTTCATTCATTCTAACTCCGATAGAATAGCTGAAGAAAATGCTATAAAGTTTGTTAAAGCTGTTGATGTAGCTTGTGAAACAGGTCAAAGCGAAGTATATTTTGAGTTGCAACAGCCTTTTGTTGCGTCTTTAAAAGAAAAGTTTGAAGAAGGAATAGATTGGATTAAGAAAAAGTTGGGGTTAGGAGGTCCAGAAATAAACATTCCTGTTCAGACTTTTAACGATCCTTATTACAAAATTTACTGGGAATATTTCCCTCCAGAACCACCATATTATTTCGGTCAAGGCGTTTTAGAAACTGCAGCTTCTATTTTTGCTCCTTGGTCAGAGGATTTACCTTGGTCTTCCAATTTCATGCTTACCCTTACTTTTGATAGTTTATTTTTAGGTTTAGATATTTTAGGAACAGAAGAAGTGAAGACCACTATATATTCTTATGGTAGAAAGGCGGCTAACAAGTTAATAAGTGGTTTAGAAGCAGTTTCACCTGAAACCTTTGAAAAAGCAAGAGTAATATGGAATGCTATAGAAAAGGGGACAGATGCTACGATAGAAAAATTGGGTAAGGCGGAAAGAATTGTTGTAAAAGGCGGAAAGCTTGTTATAGAAGAAGGAAAGTTTGTAGGAAAAGTTACTGCAGCCTATACAGTTTTTTGTCTAATTACACAAGATAAAACTTTAGGTGAATGTTTAAAAGAGGGTGTTATTTTGGGAATAGGTATGGATGTAACTAAGATAGTAGTTCAAAAGTTTGTCTGGCCTAAAGTAAAAGAAAAAATTCTTGCAAAATGGACTCAAACAAAAAATAAGTTTTATATGAAGTTGGATGAGTTTAAAAGCATTTTCTCATCTTCCGTTGACGAAGAAGCAGATGAAGTTATTTCTTCCTTGAAAGAAAGCGTAGGTGATAAAGGATGGAAATATGATGAATCTATGAAAAGGTTTGTTGCGTCGTCTAGCGACGAAGTAGCTAAAGAAAATGTTATAAATCCTCTTTGGAAGTATGCCGAATCTACAGGTTATCCCGATAAAATTGATGATTTCATAATAGTATATGAGTTTGATAAGGAAGGAAATGTTGAAGGAATAAAAGATGTAATTTACGATCCCAAAAGTTTGAAACAGAGGATATCGGAAAGAATTACGTATCCAGTTAAAGAAAAGCTAGGAAGGCTAGAAGAAAAGATAATGAGCGACAAAATGCTTAAATCAGACAAATTTTCTGAGATTGCTGAGTATTCTAAAGAGTATTTTGAGGAAAATCCAGAAGAAGCAAAAAAACTTTTAGCTACTACCGGTGTTAAAGTAAAAGATGAAAATGAAGCTGTTAAAATTTTATCTACTAGATTTACGAGAATAGGGGAGGAAGCAAATAAAGACTTATTTTTTGTAGTAGTTGAAAAGAACTCTAAAATGGAAGAGTTAGTTGAAGCGATGGAAAGAGCGGAAGAATCTGGTCTAACACCTAGAGAAATTTGGATAGATTATCTTAAAGAAGCAGCTAACGATCCGAAAGAAGCAAAAAATCTATGGAATTTGTTGAATGGGAAAAGATTAAGAATTAAAGAAGATATAGAAATATTTTCAAGAGGAACATTTGGTTATATGATTTTAAGAATTCAAGATCTTTATACGCCGCTTGGTGCAACATATTGGGATAGATATTTCTCATATTATGGCTATCCTTCTTTAGAACCTCAAAGAGAAGGCTTTTGTAAAACTCAATGTGAAGATGGAAAAATATGCATTCAGCTAGGAGCTTGCGTGAGAGAAT
>JBMFIJ010000003.1:0-35650 GCA_049976365.1 Candidatus Aenigmatarchaeota archaeon
GGTTTATTCTTTAGAGGATATGGAATTGCAAGAAAAGAATATGCATTGACTTTAAAAACTTATGAGAGCGTGGGTAAAGAATTATCGGATATGCTTTCTGAGCTTCAAAAAAGAGTAGGTGAGCTTAGTTCTTCTGATATAGAAAGAGAAGTGAGTAGATTAGCAGAAAAGTATGGTGGCTTATATCCAAAAATAAAGGATTTGGCTGCTCAAGTCCTTCAAGCTTCAGATGTTAATGGAAAAAGAAAAGCGGTTAAAGAGTTTAAATTGCAATAAATTTAAATCTACATAGCAAATCTTTTAATAGAAACAGAAGGAGGTGTTTAGATGGCTGAAGAAACAAAAGAACAGCAAGATAATGTTGTTTTCATAGGAAAGAAGCCAACAATGAGTTATGTGTTGGCAGTAATAACTCAGTTCACTAATGGCCAAAAAGAAGTTCACATTAAGGCAAGAGGAAGAAGTATATCTAGAGCAGTAGATGTTGCTCAGATAGTTCAAAGAAGGTTCATGCAAGACGTAAAAATCAAGAAAATTGATCTAGGAACTGAAGAAAGAGAAGTTGAAGGAAAAGGAAAAGTGAATGTTTCAACAATAGATATTGTTCTAGCCAAGTAAGGTTTTCTCTTTCTTTTTATTTTTTAAAAATTCTATCAATTCTTTCAAATCTTCAACTCTCATTCCTGCAGCTGTCGGATGCCCACCACCTTTCGCTCTAATACTCTTTGTTATTTCAGAAACAATTTTTGATAAGTCATCTTTTCTTTTCAATCCTCTTCTAACACTGACTTCATAATAGCTATTAGATTTTTGAGCAACGAAAATTATTTTATTTTTGAAAATTTTTGGCAAATAGCTTGCAAAAGAAGATTTCAAATTGTATTTACTTTTAATTTCATAAATCAAGAAATCATCAATTTCTATCTTATTTTTATTCAGTCTTTTTAATTCTTTTTTGAACTCTGTATTAAGTTTCTTGTAAAGATTTCTGATTTTTCTGTCGTTTAAAACATCTTTGTAGCTTTTAGAATTCGCTACAACTTTACTAGCATATTTTACTCCTTTTAACCCTTCAAATATTCTGCAGGCATCAATCATTTTTGCAATTTTTCCAATTAAGCTTCTTTCAAAAAGAACCCTATCTTTTATCTTATTTTCTCCAATTAGTTCAGGAAAATTTTTCTTTAGACTTAAAAATAAATCTTTGTTTTCTTCAGCTCCAAAATCGCCAAGTGTACCAAAGGCAGCTATCCATTCTATTTCTTTACTATCAAAAAATTGTTTGTAGATTAACCAAGAAATATAGCTTGCTGGCATATAAATTTCTTTTTTAACTAACCTTGGATTAACGTAAAGACAATTGTATTTTTTTGGAAGGTGATGGTCTACAATTAATAAAAGTTTTTTTCTAGAAAGTTTGTTTATTCTTTCTTCTGGAGTATCTCCTATATCAGTTATCAGTATGTTTTTGAATTTTTCTAATTTTTTTGCAGTTTTTTCATCTACTTCAAAATTTTGAAAAGAGACTATTAGCTTTGGCTTTAATTTTAATTTTTTTGCAAGTTTGAAGAAAACGGAAGAAGATGCAATGCTATCATCATCATGTCCAAAAACTATAGCAATTTCACCTTTAGCTTTTTTGAAAAATTCAATTGCAGGTCTTGTAAAATCTTCCATTTACTCTTTATTCTTCCCCTTTTATTAATTGTTGTGAAGTAGAAAATTCTATTAATGCCATTAAAGTATCTGCATAATGTAAAATAATTGCTTCTATTGTTTTTGGCGGGTTTGTAGAAGGAGCTGGATGAGAAATTATTAAATGTAAGACTTCTTCAGGAAAATCTCTTTTGTATAATTCAGCTAGACCTAAAGCTGAATGATCTAACAATATTCCAGTGTGCTGACCATCTTTAAATTCATAAACCTTCATGATATCATGTAATAAAGAGCCTGCAATCAAGACATCATGATTGACTTTAATTCCATAATTTTCTTCAATAACTTTTGCTAGCTCCAAACAAGCTTTAGTTACAGCAACAGTATGATTTGTTAATTCTCTTATGGAAATAATATCATTAACAATAAATGGAGTTTTTACTTTTTCAGGGTCTTCTCTTGGATATTTTGAAAATGAAGGATGAGTCAATTTTATATCTTTAAGTATTTCTATTGTTTTTTCTCTCAGCTTTTCATCTTTTATTTTTTTCGCCAATTCTATCATTTTTTCCAATGTCATTAGATTCTTTTTTACTTGAATTTTAAAAGTTTTTATGAAAATTTTCATTACTGGTTTACCTGGTTCAGGAAAATCTACTGTTTTAATTAAAGTTTTAGATTTTCTAAAAAGTAAAAATTTGAGAGTAGGTGGAATTATTTCTCCAGAAATTAAAGAAAAAGGAAGAAGAATTGGCTTTGAAGTTGTTGATATATTTTCTAACAAAAGAAAAGTTTTTGCTAGCATTTATTTTAAAAGCAATTACAAAGTTTCAAAATATTTTGTTGACATCAATGCTTTTGAAGAAGTAGCTACAAATGCTTTAGAATTTGCATTTGAAAATTGTGATGTGATTGCAATCGATGAGATTGGAAAAATGGAGCTTTTAAGCAAAAAATTTGAAGAGATTGTCTATAAGATTGTACATTCAAACAAGCCATTAATTGCAGTTGTTCATAGAAATTATATTGATGATTTTAGGGAATTTGGAAAGACATTTGTTGTTACTCAAGAAAACAGAAATGAGTTGCTAAAAGCAATTTTGAATTATATCATTCAAAATCTTGGAATAAAAACTTAGTTTCTAAATTGTCTGATATTTATTTCAATTTTTATCTACTTGTGAATTTTTGCTTTTTTAATTGTTATTAGATTGTTAATATTTTTGCTCTAATGATTGTTCATTCTTTCAGAAAATTTTGAAATTATCTCTAGTCTAAAAACTCAATTTTTTCCAATATTTTTAACATTTAAGGTTACACTTACATCCCTTTTTTTATATTTTTTGCTACTCTTTAAAGATAAAAACATGTCGAAAAGTACCGACAACTCAAAGCCAATTTTATGCAGGAATTAAGGCTCAGAAATGAAAAATAAGAAAAGTATGAACAGACAAATCGACACTTTATAATTATTGGATAGAGAGAGAATTGGCTTTCTCTCTTAAAAATTCTTTCAAATCCTTTAAGCTAACTCTAAGTTGTTGTGTTGTATTTCTATTCCTAACAGTTACTGTATTATCCTCTAAGCTTTGATAATCAACAGTTATACAAAACGGTATTCCAATTTCATCCGCTCTCGCATATCTTTTTCCTATAGAGCCACTTTTATCAAAAATAGAGTCAAATTCCATTTTTAAATTCTCAAAAATTTCTTCAGCTTTTTTAATCATCTCTTCTTTATTCAATAAAGGAAATACGGCTACGCTTATAGGAGCAATTTTTGGAGCAAAATTAAACCAATCCCACCCTCTTTTTTCATCTTCTACAAAAGAATAAAGAAGTATTGCATAAATTGTTCTTTCAATACCAAAACTTGGTTCAATTACATGAGGAATAACTTGTTTACCATTATCTAAAGTCACAATTAGTTTTTCTCCAGAAAATTCAGAATGCTTTTTTAAATCATAATCGCTTCTATAAGCATTCCCAACAACTTCCTTCCAACCAAAATCAAATTTTATTTCCATATCGACATTTCCCTTACTATAATGAGGAGTTTCTTCTGGCAGCAAATGTCTAAACCTTATTGCTTCCTTAGGAATTCCCAAATTTTCGTAGAATATCTGTTCTTTTGCTATGAAGTATGCCATGTATTCTGAAGGAATTATGTTTTTTTCTAAAGCTTCTTTAATGCTCATTTCTTCTTCTTTACCATTGTTCTTTTGAGCTTCTCTAGTTAAAACCCTAATTTTAACATTCTCATATTTTTTCAATTTCTCAAATTTCTTCTCTTCAGGATTAATAAAAAATTCTATTTCCATTTGTGTGAATTCTCTCATTCTTATTAGCCATTGCCTTGGTGCTATTTCATTTCTAAAAGACTTTCCAATTTGTGCAATTCCAAAGGGAAGTTTTGCTCTTAAAGAATTGAAAACGTTTTTAAAATTCACAAAAATACCCTGAGCAGTTTCTGGTCTTAAATAACCTTTTGAATCTTTTAGTGGTCCTATTCCAAGCTCAAACATTAAATTAAAAACTTTGACTTCTTCTAGTTCGCCACCACATTTAGGGCATTTAATATTGTTTTCCTTTATGATTTTCGTTAATTCTTCTATGCTTAATCCTTCTGTAAAAATATGCAATGATTCTTCAATTAGATGATCTGCTCTGTATAAAGCCTTACATTTTTTACATTGTGTTATTGGGTCAACAAATCCTTTTAAATGACCAGAAGCTTCGAAAACTTTTTCTGGCATTATTAGACTAGTTTCTATTTCAAAAATGTTATCATCTTTAAGGAAAAATTCTCTCCAATATTCAATAATTTTTTTCTTTAACAAGAATCCTATTGGACCAAAATCATAGGTCCCGCTAATACCTCCATATATTTCGCTAGACGGGAAAATAAATCCCCTTTTTTTAGCAATTTGAATTATCTTTTCAACATTCATTTTTTAAATTAAGTTCTAAGTTTTTATTTTTCCAATAAGGTAATTAGATTTTGCATCTATTATTTCAACATTAACAATTTTTCCAAGCAAATTTTCTTCACTTTCTATAACTACTGGCTTATAATTGAATGTTCTACCAACGAATGTTTTTCCTTTACCCTTTTCATCAACAAAGACTTCGAGATCTTTGTTAACATACTTACTGTTAATTTCAAATTGAATTTTTCTAACAAGTTCAAAAGCGGCTTTACTCCTCCTTTTAACAATTTCTGGATTTAGCTCTTTTAGTTTTTCTGCTGGCGTTTTAGGTCTAGGAGAGAATTTTGAGATATTAACAAAATCAAACTTTATTCTCTTTAACGCTTCTAAAGTTTTTTCAAAATCTTCATCTCTTTCAGTAGGATAGCCAACAATTATATCAGTTTCTATGGAAATTGAGGGAATTTCATTTCTAAAAAGTTTTACAACTTCTTCAAATTCTTCAATTGTATAATTTCTATTCATATCTTTCAATACTTTATTGCTTCCAGATTGTAAAGGCAAGTGAACAAACTTGAATATTTTTTCGTTTTTGTATACATTTACCAGTTTTTCTAGAATATTTCTATTTTTTATAAGATGGTAAGGATTCATCATTCCAACTCTAACAAAAAATTTTCCATCTATTTTAACAATGTTTTCTAACAAGTTTGCTATGTTTGTTTTAATATCAAACCCATAGCAAGCATTATCTTGCGAAGTAATCCAAAACTCTTTAAATCCTTTTTTCAAATCTTCTTCTATCCTTCTAACTATTGATGCTTGAGAATAGCTTTTTAAAATTCCTCTTGCCAATCTAGTTTCACAAAAGCTGCAGGCAGATAAACAGCCAGAAGAAATTTGAATTATTGATATTATTTTACTGAAAGAAACTCTTGGCAAATTAACTTTCTCTATTTTATTTTCATCAAAAACTACTTTCCTTCCTTTTATTGTCTCTTTCACAGCTTCAACTATTTTATGTATAGATTCTGGCGTTACAATACTTGCTTTTGGAGAAATTTTTTCTATTCTTTCCCTTTCTGCTTTTGCCATACATCCAGCAACTATTAATGGTCTATTTAAGGAAGATAGTTCCCTAATTCTTCTTTCCATTCTTTTGGCTGTAGGCGTTTTAACAATACAAGTATTTATTATTAAAACATCAGCTTCTTCTTTTTTATCAGTTATTTCAAATCCGTTTTCTTTTAGCAAACCAAGCATTATTTCTGAATCGGATTTGTTAGCAGAACAACCGTAGGTTTCTAAATAAACTTTCATAAAATCATCAGTTATTCTTTTTGGCCTCCTTTTGTTTTATTTTTTATAGTTTCATAAATTTCTTCAGGCTTTCTAATTCCTCTAATTACTATCTCTTTTTCTCCAGAGCCATGTATTATGATATTGCCATAATTTAGCAATCTTCCCCAAAAAGATTTGTATAGATTTACTTTCATTATGTTTGGATATGGTATAAAAGTTTCTTTTTTTGAAAAAAGAACAAAAATTTCTCTTATTCCATCTTCTTCAATTTCATAAGTATATAGCAACTTAATTAAAATTTCATCAATCAGTATAAAGGCAATTATAATTAAAACGTATGAAAAAATAGAGAGAGGAGTTATTGTAAATAAATTGACTTTAAAGCTTATGAAAAGCAGTAGAAGAATTATACCAATTAAAGATATTAAAATCAGATTTAACATTTCAGATATTATCGATGGCTTTATTCTCATATTTATATTTTTTCTAAAATTAATTATGATTCTTGTTGGAACTTGTGGTTTTTCAGAAAGCATGAAAAAATATTTTAAAGATTATAAAACTGTTGAAATACAACAAACTTTTTATAAAATCTTGGAAAATAAAACGCTTGAAAAATGGAAAAGAATGGCACCAAAAGATTTTGTTTTTAATTTTAAAGTTTTTCAAGGAATAACACATCCTTATTATTCGAAAACTTGGAAAAGGTCTAACATTGATGTTAATAAGATAAAAGATAAAGTAGGATTTCTGAAGCCGACAAAAGAAGTTTTCGATTTTTGGAATAAGATGATAGAATATGCGAAAATTTTAGAATCAAAAGTTCTTTTAATTCAACTACCAGAGAGCTTTACTGATACTGAAGAAAATTGGGAAAATGCTGAAAAATTTTTTAGAAATATAGAAAGAGAAAAGTTTGAGATAGGCATAGAGCTTAGAGGATGGAATGAAAAAAGAATTAAAAAATTTTGTAAGAAATTTGATTTAATTGATGTTTGTGATATAAATTTAAGGCTTCCTTTATACAAAAAAGAAATATCATATTTTCGCTTGCATGGTTCTTACAAAAACGGAAAGATAAATTATTATCACAATTATAGCTTGGAAGAATTGAAAAAAATAAAAGAAAAGATAGAAAAAATCAAGTCAAAGTATATTTTCGTTTACTTCAACAACATTTTTATGAGAGACAATTCTAAACAGTTTCTCCGCTTGTAGGTTCAGAACTTTCGGTGATTTCACCTATTGCGAACTTTCCTCTTACTTCTTTTATTTTTATGTGTTTCTTATCTCCCTTCTTGCTTCCTGGAACAAACACTACAAAGTTTTTAATTCTAGCAATTCCGTCTCCTTTACTTCCAACTTCGTTTATTTCTACATCATATTCTTCTCCAACCTTAACAGGCTTTGGCAACTTTTCAAATCTTCTTCCGAAAGTTCTTCTTTCAAATGGCATTCAAACAAACCTCCTTTATTGGACTCTCATATCATCGAGTCAGTTAATACCATAGAAAGAATTCTTTCTATGGTAAGGCAATTTGCCTAAAAATTATTTGAAAGATAAGAATAAAAGCCTTTGTTGGAATCATAAACTTCTTGCAACTTCTACAACTTCCACTTCTCCAACTCCATCCACTTCTTTAATTAATTTTTCTATTCTTTCAACTTCCCCTTCTTTGTCTTCAACAAATGTAGAAACATGCAAAGCTATTAAACCGAAAGCAATAGGCTCTTCTCTTATAAAACTGTTTGGTATTTTTGAGATTATTCCTTTCTCTATTTGTTTTATATCAATGCTTAAATCTGAAGGTAAAACTTTTAGTGCTACCAATACTTTTGACATTAAAAAAATAAGAAAAAGAAAAATAAAAAGGTTTGTTTTACTGTTTTTTACTTACCATTCCTCTTCTGTTTCCTCTTCCTCTTCTTCGCTTTCTTCCTCTTCTTCATCCCATTCTTCTTCTGCCATGTTTCTCAATTTATAGTTTTTTACAAATTTAAAAGCTTTTTGTTACACAGAAGTTACATTAATTCTATAAATAGTTTGCCCATAACAACCTTGTAAACATTGCTCTATGGGTTGACCGTTTTCGTAAACTTTTACAAAGTATTTAGGATTATTAATAAGCATCTCGATGAATTTGCTTGGATAATTGTCTGCATATCCTCTATTTAAAGGATCTATACTATTCTTTTGAATCCAAAGATATTCAATTTTATTTTCTTTCAAAATTTTTAGTGTGTAATTCAGATCATAACTTAATAAAATATCGGCAAAAGCTGGTCCCATATTTCTATCGCTGCACCAAGCACCATTATGTCCCCAAATGGTAGAAATTGTTTCATTAGGCAATGTATTTTCTTTTATCCATTTACAAGCTTCGAAAAAACTCGGATCCCAAGTTTTCACATTGTATAAAGTATCTAATCTGTTTCTTACAGTATAAATTGAGAAAACAACAATAGCAAAAATTAAAATATAACCTAAATATTTGTGATATTTATACAAAAATTCATAGAGTTCATTATAGAAAAATGCTGAAACAAAAGCAACAAACGAGGCGAATCCCAATGTATATCTTGCAGCATCTTCAGCTCTTCCCTTTCCAATTTCAGATAACAAAACAATGAAAATAAAAAGTGTTATAAAAATTATTGTTGATATTTTGTCTTTTCTTAGATAAAATAATACTAAGCTTGCTAAGAATGGTAAAATTGTTAGAAATGTATTTGCATAAGCAAAATCTAAATAATTCATAAAACCAATTGAAAAAGCGGATGCTTCGGTTCCTATTGGAATTGCTTGTCCTACAAAATTGTATTTTCCTTGGAATTCTTTTAAGCTGCAATTACTAGTATTAAAAATTTTACCAATTATCGGGATTGAAAAGCAAATTGGAGTTTTATAAACTAAGATGTTTCTAATTAAATAACCAGAAGGTATTAGAATTAAAAGGAGGAAAGCTGGTAAATACTCTTTAACTGTGTTAAAGTATTTCTTTTCCCTGAAGAATTCTAATAAGAAATAAATGAAATAGATTGCGTACAATGTTAAAGCAAACTGATTTGTCAATAAGCCTAAGGAAGCAAAAATTGCAGAAAGAATTAAGAATCTTTTGTTTGATTCTTTTATGTAAATTAAGAATGAAAGAAAAGACGAAGTTGTAAAGAAAAGAAGCAAATCGGCATAGTAAAATAAAACAGTATATGTTATCACGCTTTGAAAGCTTACTAATAGAATTGAGGCAAAAAATGCCACAATTTCATTACTAATTCGTTTTACCAATACAAAAGTAATCAGTCCTAAGAAAAAAGTTATTATTAAAGTTAAGATTTTTGCGATTATTTCATTGATGCCAAATATAAAGAAAAATGAAGCTAGCAAGAAATTCCAAAGTGGCGGCCTATAAAATCCATCTCTCGATAAAACGCTTCCTTCAAAAGGAATGTATTTTGGGTATTCAAGATTTCTAGCTATATATCTTGCCATGCTTGTATGAAAACCTTCGTCTCCAAAAGAAATAGGCGTAGATAAAACAACTTTTAATTCATAATAGAAAAATAGAGTTAAAAGAGCGATTAGCAATAAAAGTATTGGCGACTTTATTACTATTTCAATTTCTTTCTCTTCCATTAAATGTTATTGCAAGATTTAAATTAAAACTTGAATAATTGAATAATGCAAGAACCGCTGAAAAAAATAAAGGAAAATGCAGATTTGTTAATCTTATTAGTTATAGTTTATCTGGGGTTTTACATAAGAGCGATAAGTGTACCAAACATAGTAGCTGATTATGATCCATGGTGGTATTATAGACATTCTGAAACCGTTTTAAAATATGGTTTAAATGTACCTAAATGGGATATACTAAGCTTTTATCCTCCAGGCAGACCTTATGAGGTTCATTTAGGAGTAGAATATACTCTAGTATTTTTCTACAGGTTAATTAGCATTTTCATTCATCTAACATTCATGCAATTCTTTATAATAGCACCCGCAATAATTTCTGGCTTATCGGCAATTCCAGCGTATATAGCAGTTAGATATATAACAAAAAATAAAATAGCAGCTTTGTTTTCGTCTTTTTTTGCTGTTTTAGCTCCTTCTTTCATTGGTTATTCTGTAGCTGGCTATATGGATAGTAAAGCTTTTGTAGTTTTCTATTCTTTCCTTTCAATTTTTTCGTTAATGTTTGCTATGAAGAGAAAAGATATTATTGGTTATTTAACAGCAATTATTGTTAATTTGCTTTTTATTTGGACTTGGTCAGGGGGAGGATGGTATCCTTTAATAGCATTTCTATTTTTCATTCCAGCAGTTTTCGTTTTTAGAATATTCGAAGAAATAGTTCATAAGAAAAGTTTGAAAATAAATTTCAAGCCGATAATAGAAGAAACAAAATCCCTTTTTTTACCATTTCTAATAGTTATGGTTACAATAAATACAATAACTGAACTTTGGCTTAAAGAGAATATTATTAAAGCTATTTTATCTGCCTTAGGTTTTGTTGGAGTAGCACCTTCTTTGCTTGTGAATGTTTCAGTCGCAGAATTACAAAGCATAAACATTTTTTCTATAGAAGGTTTCTCTAGAGTTGCTAATAGTGTTGGCTTCTTACCAACAGTTTTAACTTTGTTTGGTTTGCCAGTTTTAATGCTATTTAAAATCTTCAAAAAAGAAAAAATTCCATTCGAAGAAATATTTTTGTTCCTTTTTGCTTTAGTAACATTCTACATGATTCTACATGGAGTAAGATTTTCTCTAATTTTCTCAGTAGCTACTTCTCTTTCAGCAGGTTATGTCATTGGCAATTTTTACAATTATTTGAAATCTTATAAAAATCAATTTCTCCTTGCAATTTTCTTTGGCACAATATTTTACTTTTCTCTTTCCCTTCTCTCAAACGCTTACGTTTTTGGAGAACAGTATTCAAGAGGCTATGGCATAGATGAAAATTGGAGAAATGCGTTAGACTGGTTAAAAGAACATGGCAATTCATCAACTCTCGTAGCAACATGGTGGGATCCTGGACATATAATAGCAGGCTATACTGGTTTAAAAGTTCATGCTGATGGAGCACACTGTGGTCCAACAGCTTGCATACCATATGATCACAACATAAGAATTCAAGATATGGGAAGAGTTTTTTCAACTAGCAATGAAGATGAAGCTTACGACATATTAAAAAAGTATACTTACTTAACTAAGGAGCAATGTGAAGAAGTTAAGAAAAAATATGGTGACATGATTTATGATAACATTTTAAAAGAAAATCCTTGTAGCAATATAACAAAAATATATTTCATTGCTAGCAATGATTTAATAGGAAAATATTATTGGCTTACCTACTTTTCTAGTTGCATAGAGAAATACGGCGAGCAAGCAGTATCAACATGTGCTCAATCCAATTATTGGTGGAAAAATGAAGCTCCAAATTATGCTAGACAATATATTGTTCTACCTTTAACAGGAAGAGATAATTCAGGAAACTTGGTTTATGGCAATGGAATTTTAACTCTAGCTTTTAAAGATGATAAAATTGTTCCTATTTTAAATGTTCCTCAACAAGGAATTATTAACGCTATTGTTAAAAAATTAGTTTTTGTTTACAATGGCAAGCAATATACTTTCGATTATTCCAACGTTACTAACAGTATAGATGGTTTAGTTTATAGTGACGGAACGACAGCTATTTACATGGATCCAAAAACAGCGAATTCTATGCTAACTAAACTTTTCTTTTTCAATGGTGAAGGACTAAAATACTTTAAACTTGTTTATTCTAATCCCGAAGTAAAAATCTTTGAAGTAGATTTCTAGCTATTTCAATCCATCTTTTGTAATTTTTTCTGCATTTAAGTATGGTTGCAAAACTTTTGGAATTAAAATACTTCCATCTTCTTGTTGATAATTTTCCATTATTGCTATTATTGCTCTTTCAGTAGCTACTAAAGTTGAATTTAAAGTATGAACAAATTTTATCTCATTACCTTCTCTAAATCTTATGTTTGCTCTTCTCGCTTGATAATCTGTACAATTACTACATGAAACCACTTCTCTATATTTTCCTTGACCTGGAAGCCACGCTTCTATATCATATTTTTTAGCTGCTACACTTCCAATATCTCCACTGCAAATATTAACAACTCTATATGGAATTCCTAAACTTTGAAAGAATTCTTCAGCATTTTTTAGTAATTTTTCATGCCAATCCCAACTTTCTTCCGGTTTACAAAAAACGAACTGCTCTACTTTTTCAAATTGATGAACTCTGAATATACCCTTAGTATCTTTTCCATGAGTTCCAGCTTCTTTTCTGAAGCACGGAGAAATTCCAGCATATAATAAAGGCAAGTCTTTTCCGTCTAAAATTTCATTCATATGGTAGGCAAGTAAAGCATGTTCAGCAGTTCCGATTAAATAAAGATTTTCTCCTTCAATTTTATATATCATATCTTCAAAATCCTGGAAAGCTATAGCTCCTTCTAATGCTTCTCTTCTTAGCATATAAGGAGGTTGAAATAATTTAAATCCTTTATTTTTTATAAAATCTAATCCGTATTTAATTAACGCCCAATTTAGCTCTACCAAAGCGTTTTTTAGATAATAAAATCTTGATCCAGCAACTTTTGCTGCTCTCTCTATGTCTATTAAATCTAATGGAATAGCTAAATCTTGATGGTCTTTTGGTTTAAATTTAAATTCTGGTATTTTACCCCAAGTTTTAACTACTACATTATCATTCTCATCTTTTCCAATAGGTACGCTCTCATGAAGTATATTCGGCAAAACCATTAGAATTTCCCTTATTCTTCTCTCCTTTTCTTCAACAGCCTTTTCTAGTATTTTAATTTCTTCTGGTAATTTTTCTGCTTCTTTCAAAAGTTCTGAAACGTCTTTACCTTCTTTTTTCATTTTGGCGATTTCAACGCTTAACTCATTTCTTTTCTTTCTAAGTTTATTAAGTTCGTTCAATTCTTCCCTCCATTTTTTATCTAGCTCTATAACTTCTTCTAACAATTTTATCTTTTCTTTGTCATTTCTTTTTTCCAGGTCTCTTCTAACAATTTCCGGATTTTTTCTGATTAGATTAATGTCTAACATCTAAAAACACCTCCTTAGAATTTTGAGTAGGAAAATTTTAAAGAAGTCTAAATGGATTGGAGTGGCATCGCCATATTTCTTTTTAACTTTAGTATATTTAAGCTTTTAAAAATAGAAAAAAATAATCAATATGGCGAGAAAAGTAAAAAAAGAGAGTGCAGAATTTTTGAAATACATTTCTGTCGGAATTTTGATCATAGGTTTATTAATACTTATAGTAACTGCTTTAACTTGGCAGCCTTATGATCCTTCTCAACTTGCTACCAAAATAAACTTTTTAACACTTTCCTTGGGAATTCTTTACATCCTTTTCGGTTTTGTTTTGTATAAAATTAAAATCTAACTATTCAACCTTTATTTCTTTTCCTTTCTTCTTTTCCTTTTTCGGCAAGATAACTTCTAGGACTCCATCCTTCATTTTGGCTTTTGCTTTTTCTGGCTCAACTAATGCGGGCAAACTTAATACTCTTTTAAAAGAACCTACTCTTCTTTCTATTCTATAGAATTTTTCTCCTTTTTCTTCTCTCTTTTCTTTATGTTCCGCTGAAATTTCTATGCTATTCTCTGTTGCATTTACTGAAACTTCATCCTTAGAAAAACCAGGTAAATCAGCTCTTACTATTATTTCATTTTCTGTTTCGCTAATATCAACAGGAAAACTTTCTACCTCACTTTCTAAATTACCAAAAGCGGTTTTCATTAATCTATCAATTCTTCTTCTCATTCTGGCCAATTCTTCAAAAATATCCTCCTCAAACATAATAAAAATTAACTTAATTCTTTAATAATTTTTGCATCTTTTATTTTTCCTTTTCCACCAGAAGGCTCCATCAGAATTTCCCCACAATTCAAACATTTTATTACAGTAGAAGGTTTGTTAAAAATTATTTGCTGATGCTTACACTTTTTACAAGCTACCAATAAAAACCTGCTTCTTGGCATCTCAATTATTCTTTTCATTAAGAACTATTTGTTTTAGAATTTAAAATTTTATTTACCCTTTTCTATTAATTCAAATTTTTTTGCTCTCCACCCTTCGATAAAATGAGATTTTTTACAAGTTAAGCAAGTAAGTTTTAGATTGACTTTTTTAGTAGATTTCTCTCTGTTTCTAGGATTTTCCTTTGGAAAGCTTCCATAACCCTTCATTTTTCTCAAAAATCTTCTTTGACCAATAGCTAAAGTTCTTCTAGGCTTCTTTTTAGCTAATTCTACCTTATGCTCGGTATGCTTTTTACAATATGGGCAATATGTCCTTATAGTTTTAGGAAACTTCATTTACATTCTTCTATTTTTCAACTTTAAATTCTTCAACTATACCTTTCTCTATAAGAATTTTCCTATTTTCTTCAGGTAGTTTAGCTATATCTCCCTTTTTGAATGGACCATAAACATTACCGTCAATACCAACAAAAGATGGAAAATCTTGCTTAAAAACTACTAATATTTCTACTTCTTTCTTTTTTATTTCTTCTTCCTTCAGGCTTTCTAAAATTTTTCTTCTCTCTTTTATAATGTTAACTATTTTTTCAAAAAACTCTTTTTCATCTTTTGTCAGATTTTGAGGATAGCTTCCTATTCTAGCTGCTATAATTGCGAAGTTTACAATTTTTCTTTCTCTCAAGTTAAATATATTTTCAATTACTCTTTCCATATTTCTTACTTCTATTTCGTCTCTTCTTTCTCTAGCGAGCATTTTTTTAGATTCTAGATATTGCTTAACTGCTGTATAAAAATCGTCAGAAATCTTAGTAAGGTTAGAATTCTTTTTTTCTTCATTCAAAATTTTTTTCAAGTATTCGAAGCTTATTACTTCCATATGGTATTTTATAAGTTATCTTTTTCTCTTTTTCTTCTTCATACTTTTTAGCAAGTGGAAAGGATAATTTACAGGATTTTTTATTCCTAACTTTAAACACTCTTCACAATACTGTTTCAAGCCCATATCATCATAAAAAGATTTATTATCACAATTAGGTGGAAGAAGATTTCTGTCTTGCCTAAAATGCCATCTTAGTTGCGTTCTAATATAGTTTGCTCTTAAAGGAGGCTTATTTTTTTCGTTCCATTCCAATATTTTTTTCTCTATTTCTTCCAAGTCCCAATTCATATTTCTTAAAAATGTAACAAGAATGAAAATTGCTCTCTTTCTACCATCGCTCAATCCTTCTAAAATTTTTTTAATACAAGGAGGGAAAAATTCTTCTGGAATTTTATCTTTTTTTGTAATTTTTTTTGGAATAGCAATTTTAACCTGAACTTTTTCTTCTACATGATTTTTCTCATACCAATCTAGCGCTTCTATAACTAAAGCTGTAGCATCTTCCTTCGAAACAATTTTTATAAAACTTTCTTCTACTTTTGCTTTTTTTATTTCAGCTTGCTCTTTTTCAAAGGAGTCTATTTCTTCTATTTTTATAGGTAGGCTAACAAGCATCGTATTTTCATTTAGACTATAAGGCATTCTAAAGAGGTGGCGAGAACCAAATACATCAACGTTTATGACTTTAAATGGATTTAATTCGTTGTTCTCTACTATTTCGCTCAAAGGTTTCCCAATTCTTTGAGAAATATTATTTGGAGTATCTAAAGAGAGCAAGGCTTCTTTAAGTTGATCTTTAACATACCATTTTAAATATTCTAAAATTTTTTGTTGAAGTTCTGGATATAAGCTTTTAGTCGGTATATTATTAACTTTTTCAGGAAATGATTCAAAAGGTACTATAATGTGAAAAGATTTACCACCAGTAAATTTTATTCCAATATTTTTAACATTATGGTCTTTTAGTGCCTCTACAAAATTTTTAGTTGCTATTTTTGCTATTTCAAAGTCTTTCACATCTAAATCTATAAGCAAATCCCACCCAATTCTTAAATTATCTAACTCTTCTCTTTTCATTCCTACATCAAGTTTCATAGGATTTTCCCATCTTTCCACAGAGCAATGAAAGGCAACTGTACCTTCAGCAATAGCTTGTAGTACGTCACCTTCAAAATTTAAAGTATCTGGTCTTCTACCATAGCTGCCATCAGCAAATACAGAAACAACTTCTCTATTTTTACCAAATTCTAGTATAGCTCTTCTAACTCTTTCTCTAGAATACCAATTCCAAACTTGAATAAAATCTACCATAATTTTTCACTTGGGTGTTTTGCACCCAATTATAAGTTAGAAAAAAACTTTAATACTTTGAATTTAACTTTTTGAATGAGAGTTATAAGCGTTATTTCTGGAAAAGGTGGAGTTGGAAAAACAACAATAACTGCAAATTTATCAGCGACTTTAACCAAATTTGGTTTTAATGTAACAGCAATAGATGCAAATTTAACTACACCAAACCTTGGAATCCACTTTGGCTTACATTTAGCAGATATAACTCTTCATGATATTTTAAAAAATGCAGAGCTCTTAAAAAAAGGAATTTACATTTATCCAGGAGGATTGAAAGTAATTCCTGGAAGTCTAAAAGTAGAGAATATAATTGACGTTGATACCTCAAACTTAGGAAAAATAATCTCAAACCTTAACTCAGATTTTGTGTTTATAGATTCGGCTGCAGGTTTAGGTAGAGAAGCTTTAGCTTCTTTAAGCGTTGCTGATGAAATTTTGGTTGTTACAAATCCAGATATACCATCATTAACTGATGCTCTAAGAGCAATTAAGGTAGCAGAAACTGTTGGTAAGAGCATTAAAGGCATAGTTTTGAATAGAGTTGGTAGATCTAGGGACGAATTGAAAAAAGTAGATGTAGAGAGTTTCTTAAGCTATCCAGTAATTGCTCAAGTTCCAGAAGATCCTTGGGTTTTAAGGTCTATAAATGAAAGAAAACCTTTAATCTTTCTGAATCCAAATTCCAAAGCTGCAATAGAAATACAAAATTTAGCATTTGCTATTATTGGAAGTAAATACAGAATAAAGCAAAGTTTTATTGATAAATTATTCTCTTGGATTAGGATTTAGCTCCATCTCTAAAGCTGCTACAGGAATATATACTTTAAAGTTTTCTAAAACTTCTGGATTTATTTCTCCAAAGAATCCTATTTCCTTTTTATTATGAATTATTTTTCCACATCTCCCATTAATAAAGCTTGGATGATTATAATCTTCAAAGCTTATTTCAATATTTAATTTTTTGGCAATTTCTAAAGCAATTCTTTTAACTTCAGCAAAAAAAGAACCAGAAGAAGCAATAGCTAAGGCAACTTTTCTAACATTTTTGCTTAACGTTTCTTCATTTTTTTCTGGCAATACTACATCTCCAATTTCGAATATTTTTTGGGGATATGGTTCTTTTGTGTTTTTAGATAAAAATTCCATCAAATCTGGTAAAAGCCAAACTCTTAATTGGGTATAACTTTCTGAAACAGGATTCTCTATTTTTATTGTTTCTTTCTCCTCTAATAACATTTTTTTGAATTGTTTTTCGCTGTTGGTTAAAGCAGGTCTAACAATTTCTTGAAAACCAAAACCAACTAAGGCTTCTCTTATTTCATCAGAAATTTTCTCAATTGGATGAATTCCGCCAACCGTAAAAATGTTTGGAAGTTCAGGTTCAAAATTATTGTAACCAAAAGCTATCGCTAAATCTTCTACAATATCAATTTTAGAAATAATGTCAGTTCTGTAAGGAGGAGTTATAACTATTATTTTGTCTTTTTTAAACAAAGTTTTGTAGCCCATTTTTTTTAGCAAATTTTCTATTTCATTTTCTTTGAATTCTCTTCCAAGAATTTTTGCAAAATAACTTTTTTCTATTTCTAAAGGCTTTTCAATCCATTCTGGAGTATATTCTTCTTTCTTCCCTTTAATCTTAACTCCTTCAATTTTGTAGCCTCTTTCTGAAAAAGACAAAACTAGAATGTTTAAGACTTTATTGACTAAATTTTTATCAGTTCCTGTAACATCGATAAAAATATTTTTTGTGTTCTCAGTAATTTTGGTTCTTTCTGAGTTTAATATTGGTGGAAAGCTAAAAATTCCCTCTTCATCTATAAAAGCGGGCCATTTATTTGCTTCGATAATTAATTTCCCATACTTTTTTCCTTTTTCAGTTTTTGCTAATACATCAATTAAACTCATTTCTTCTTTTTCCCCTAAGGGAACAAATTTTTCGTTACGAGAAACGCCTTTATAAAAAATTTTTCCTTTTATTTTATCAAAATCATGCAAACCAATGGCAACTTTTTTTCTACCTCTTCCTATAGTTTCATGAAGAATTTCTTGGGAATTCATTAGACTTTTTATTAATAAATCGCTCATCTTTACATTTTTCACGATAGCACAAGCTATAAAAGGTCTTACAGGCACATCTTCTTTAAAAACTGTAATTTTAGAATCATGAATTTTAACTTCATTCATTTTAATTCCAATAAGACCTTTCAAAACTCTAGCAAATCCTTCTATAGTAAACATATCTATTCTATCAGCAGTTAACTCTACTTTTATTTCCTCTTCTGTTATTTCTTCTATGTTTGATTTAAAAGAGTTTACAATTTCCTCTATTTCTTCATCTTTTAGTTCTCTTCCTATCAGATTGAACAAATCTTTTTTATTAAAGGTTATGACTGGCATTATCTCTCCCTCAACCACTTCAAATCGTCAGAATATAAATATCTTATATCATCTATGTTCATTTTAAGCATTGCTAACCTACCTAAGCCTAAACCCCAAGCTAATACAGGAACTTTTACTCCTAATGGATAAGTCACTTCTTCTCTAAAAATTCCTGCACCACCAGCTTCAACCCATCCCAACTTCTCTATTTTAACATACATTTCAACGCTTGGTTCTGTAAAAGGAAAATACGACGGCTTAAATTTGACTTCTTTTGAACCAAAAATCTTTGCTATTTCTTTTAGATATCCAAGTAAATGTTTAAAACTCAAATTTTCGTCAGCAACTATACCTTCACACTGTTCAAACTCTATAAAATGTTTGGCATCTATTGTATCAGGCCTGAAAACTTTATCAATTGCAAAGATTTTTATAGGCAAATTTTTACTTTTTGATAATTCTCTTGCAGATATTGCAGTGCAATGACTTCTTAGAATTAATTTTTTCGCAAGCTTTTCATCCCAATATCCCCATTTGCTTTCATGAGTTTCTTTTACATTTTTCCAAATTTCTTTTTCTTTTATTTTTCCCTCTCCACTAACAAAAAATATGTCGTGAATTTCTCTTGCAGGATGGTCGCTTGGCATAAAAAGAGCATCACAATTCCAAAAATTCAATTCAACTAATGGTCCTTTAGCCTCCTTAAAACCTAGACTTATTAAAAATTCCTTAACTTCTTTGATAACTTTTGTATAAGGATGAATTTTTCCAGGATAGATTTCAGCAGGGGGAATATCAATAGAATATTTCTTTATTTTAACCTCTCTCCAAAAACCACTTTTTATTAGTTCGCTATTTAGAACTGGAATTTCTTTTCCTTTTAATTCTTCAAGATGTTCATATTTTGCTTTTTCTATAAGATTTCTTTGGAGTAAAATTTTTATCAGTTCATCGCTAATTTCTTTTTCTCTTCCCTCTTTTATTTTTTTTAGTGCTTCTTCTTCTGGAAAATTTTCAGGTTTTTTAATAAGCACTATTCTGTTAAACTTTATTTCAACAAAACCTTTTTTCTTAGCCCAAAGCAATGCAATATTTAAATCTTCAATTTCTCTTTCAGCCACCTCTATTTCTACATTTCCATTCTTTTCAAGATATTCGATTAATCTCTTTTCCGGCAATCCTATTTGCAGATATTTCTCCCCTTCTTCTGTCAAAAAATATTGCATAAAGTATATAGCTTCTTACATTAAAAAATTGTTGACTTATCTTATTGGTTTGTAAATTTTCCATCCTATATCTTTTCCAGTTAAAAGATAAGCTAAGTATATTCCGAGATATCTAGCTGCTCCTTTAATTTTTCCCCATTTCTCAATTCTTCTTGGAGAAGTTAATACAAAAGACGAATTTATTATTTTTATCTTTCCATATTGAGATATTCTTTTAGAAAAATCATAATCTTCCAATATTTTTAGCTTTTCGTTGAATCCTCCACATTTTAAAAACACATCCCTTTTTACAGCCATAAACATTCCAGCAACTTGTGGCTTATTCATTCTTATACTATATTCTGAAAACTGATTGTAAAACCAATATAAAAAATAGTAGGAAGGCTTATATGAAGATGGGGCAACAGGAACAGAAACTAGTACTGTATTTTTTTCTTTTAATGCTTTGTAAACTTCTTCTAGAGTATTTGGCAATACTATAGTATCAGCATCTATAAATACTAATATTTTTCCTTCTGCATATTTAGCACCCAAATTTCTTCCAAGAGAAATTCCCCTTCTTTTACAAATTATAATTTTGTTCGCATATTTTTTTGCAATTTTAATAGTTCTATCTTTACTGTTAGCATCACTAATTATTATTTCATATGGTAGCTTAATGGTTTGTGATTTTAGAGCTAAAAGAGTTTTTTCTATGTATCTTTCTTCGTTTAGAGTCGGAATTATTACAGATATTCTAGGATTTTTAACCCTCTTTATTATCAAAACTCTTTCTCTCTCCCTCTCCATATATTCTTAATTAGCAATTACAGAAATTTATTGATGAATTTTTTTCCACATTTCTCTAGCTAATTCTCCATCATACTTAAAAACATTAACTAGATCTTTGGCCTTTTCTCTATTTTCATTGTGTTTTTCTAGGAATTTTACAATTTTTTCAATTAACATATCTTTTAATTCCCCAGTTAGCAATTTACCGCTTCTATAATCTTCCTCAATCTTTTTTATTTTTTTATCATCTTCTTCAAAAAGAATTTTTAGCCACTGAAAACTAACATCTATATCTGGATTGCCACCCAATTTTCTATGTAACTCAATAGTCGGTTGACCTCCAGAAAAGGCATACTTGTAAATTTTTTCTCTAACGCTTTTTTCATCATCTGACAAATAAATTGCGGTTTCTGGCTTGCTAGATGACATTTTTCCTTCAATTCCTGTTAAAGGCGGTAAAAACTTGGAGTGTATTTGAGAGGATTTTATCTTTTCCAATTTTTCTGCTACATCTCTTTGCAATCGCCAAAATGGATCTTGATCTATTGCTGCAGGTATTAAACATATTTTTTCTTCAAAGAATGTTGGTGCTATTTCCAAAGATGGAAAGAAAATTAACCCAATATTTGTTTCATTCGTGAAGCCAAAAACAGCTTTAACTGTTGAAAAGTTTATTTTCTTTGCTATTTTTAAGGCTAGAGGGTACATGTTTTTAATATACTCAGTATCTTGGAAAATGAAAGTTTTATTTGGGTCAAAACCAACAGCAATTATATCTAAGATGTTTTCGTAAGACCATTTTTTTGTTTCTTCTAGACTTAGCTTTCTTTTCGGTTCTAGAAATTTTTCATCATCGGTTAGTTCTATGTAAACATTAACCTTAAACTTTTCTTGCAGCCATTTTGTAAAAAGAAATGGGATTAAGTGACCAATATGCATCGGACCGCTAGGTCCCCTACCAGTATAAAGAAAAAATCCTCTTTTTCTTTCATATTCTTCCAAAACTATTTCTAAGTCTCTATGGGCGAAAAAATAGCCTCTTCTTACTAGTACATGCAAATCTTTGGTAAATTTCTTCAATCTTTCTAAAATTTTATCATCGATTTCCTTTAAGCCAAATTTTTCTATTAAGCTTTTATAATCTACTTTACCTTCTACTTCCCATGGTGTTACTTTAAATTCTTCCATTAGAGATATTGGTTGCTAATTAAAAATTTAAATTCAAATTTGAAGAATTCTGTATGCCAGTATTCAAGTTTGTAATAAGTGATCCTGAAACAAGAAAGGCTTATCAGTTAGAAGTAGATCAATCTAAAGCTACATTTCTAATAGGTAAAAAAATTGGCGAGGAATTTGATGCCTCTCCACTTGGATTAACAGGTTATGTTTTAAAAATAACTGGTGGAACTGATAAAGACGGCTTTCCAATGCATCCTCAAATAGAAGGCGCAGTTAAAAAAAGAGTTCTTCTAGAAGGACCTCCTGGCTTTTATCCAGAGAGAAAAGGACAAAGAAAGAAAAAAACAGTTAGAGGTAATACCATATCTTTAGATATAGTTCAGATAAATTGTAAGGTTGTTAAAAAAGGAGAAAAATCTTTAGAAGAACTAGTTCCAAAAAAGGAAAAGAAGGAAGAGAAAAAATAAATTTATAAATTTAAATAGTATTCTATGCCGTTCTTACAAAAAGAAATTTGGGAGTGTCCGTTTTGTGGGAAAGAAACAATAGAAGTTTTAGTCAGACCAGCAACTTATGTTGCAAAAAGAAGCGCAGTTAGAGGGGGAAGAAAAACCAGTTATCATAAAGTCTCTGCAGAAATAGTTATATTAAGCGAAAGCTGCTCTAACTGCGGAAAAAAGAAAGAAGAAATTGAGAAAAAATGGAGAGAAATGAAGATAATTTAAGCTTAGAATTTAATTTTATAGATGTTTGAAAAAATTTTGATAAATCTTTATAGAGAAGAACTTAATCAATCTGATATAGAGAAAGTTAAGAATCTGGTCTCAGATTTTTATAAAGTGCCGAGAGAAGTTCTAGATAAAGTTAAGATTTCATATTCAAATCTTCCAACTTTTTATGCATGTGTAATAAGAAAAATCGGAGATTATGTTCAAGTGTTATATAGACCAATAGCAAAAATTCTTGGAGTTTACAATCCAAAAACTAAAGAGGTTTATATAGATAAAAAAATTCCCTATAATTTGAAGGTTAAAACTTTAATTCACGAGTATGTACATGCAATACAAGATTATCTAGGAAAACTTTATACTAATAGCAAAAGAGAATTAGAAAAAGAAGCGCATAAAGTTTCAGATTATCTTTTTAAAATTTATAACCAAGCTTCTCAAAAATTTGCTTCATTTTTAAACTATCCAACTCTAGTTTAGGAGATTCAGAAATTATTGCTATGTTTATTTTTCTTTTTAAAATCTCTTTTGCTAATGGTTCGAATGGTGGGTGAGAATTTATTGGTTCGTGTACATCAACAAATTTTTTTGTATTTATATTGTATTTCATGTTTGAAAAATGAGAAAAAACAATGTCAAAATTCTTAACTTTTTCCAAAATTTCTGAATAATCAATTTTCCCGTTGTTTCTAGCATAAATGTGTGCAAAATCTACACATATTGTTAACATTTTTGATTTTACTTCTTTCATAAGTTTTAACAATTCATCTAAATCTGCAAATTGGCTTTCTTTTGCCATAGTTTCATAAGCGATTTTTGTTTTCTTTATTCCCATTTTTTCTGCTTCATAAATAATCTTCAATGTAATATCCTTCATTTTTTCAAAAGCTTCCTCTTTTTCTAATTTTCCATAGTAGGCAGCATGAACTACTACAACTTCTGCTTCCATCCTTTCTGCTCTATCCAAGCTTTCTAAAATTCTTTTTATAGAAGCGTTTACGACGTCTTTTTTATCAGAAAGTAAATTTATAAAATAGGGTGCATGTACGCTTAATCTTATTTCATAATTTTTTGCTTGTCTTCCAACTTCTTCAGCGGCTTTTTGGGAAAGATAAATGCTTCTTACAAATTCTATTTCCTGTGCATTTAAACCAAGCTCTTTCAATCTTTCAAAAGAACCTAATGTTGTTTTTTCTTTTGCTGTTAGACAATTGCCACCAGGCCCCAAAAAAATCTTCATAATATTTTTTCCTCAATATAAGTTAAGTATTTAAGCTTTTCTATCCATTAGTAATTAATGGAAGATTGGAAAAATCTTTTGGACGATAAAACGAAAGAAGAGTTGAAAGAACTAATAGAAAGAGCAGCTAAACATAGATATGCTTATTCACAAGCAGATGATGTTAGAATTGCACAAATTTGGGCAGCATTAACAGAGATTGCTAAGGATGTTAAGGAAATAAAAGAGAAACTAGGAAAAGTAGAAGAACCATTCAAGGCAATAATTGAAGTAGGAGAAGAAGAAAAAAGAAAAGCAATTCAAAGAATTGTTGAAGAAATAATAAGACCAGCTGATAAGGAAACTCAAGAAATAACTAAAAAGTTGGTAGACACTTTAATGAAATTTTAAAGGAGATTAGCTTGGTAAGAAAATACCTAGTAGAAATAGGAAAGAGAGACGGCTATCTTTTTGCAGATTTTAGAGGAAACGGCATAGTTTATAAAATTCCAGAAGCTTATGAGAAAGAAGTAGTGGATAAAATAAAAAAAGAAATAGAAAGATACAGAGGAATAAAAAGAAAATTAATTGAAGAAGCTTCGGCTTTAGGAGTAATAATAATTCCTACGACGATTGGCGGCGATGATCCATACTTTTTGGAGTTAAAGCAAAACATAGAAAAAATTCTTAAAAAATATGCAATAGAAAGATATTCGAGTTTGGAAAATTATATGAAATAAACAGAGTCTTTTTAAATTAACTTTTATCTTCTCAGAAGGAAATAAAATATGGCTGTTTTTTTGGATATAGAAACAACAAGTTTAAATGCAGATGTAGGATTTTTGGTTTTAGTAGGTTTTGTTTCTGATAAGGAGGAAAAATTCTTTTTTGTTGACTCACCAATAAAAGAAAAAGAGGTTTTAGAGCAAGTATTAGATTATTTGGAAAAAATAAAGGGAGAGAAAATATATGTTTGGAATGCAAAGTTTGATATACCATTTTTAATTTCTAAATGCTCTAAGTACAACTTAAACCTAAAAATTTTCACAAAATTAAAGGTTTTTGATTTGCTAAATTTTTCAAGAGAATTTCTCAAACTTTCTAGTAATAGGTTAGATGATGTTTGTAGCTTTCTTGGCATTCAAAAGAACGTTTTGATTACAGGAAAAATGGTTCAAATTTTTTATGAGGAATACTTGTCTGGAAATCAAGAAAGAAAAAAAGATATTATTGAACATTGCAGAGACGATTTAGTCGGATTAAAAAGTTTCTACGAAAAATTTAAAGAACTGATAAGTCATTGGGAAAAGAAATATAAGAATTTCTTATTTTAACTCATTTATTGCTTCTTCTATTCTTATCATTTCATTTATCTTAACTATTCTTTCACCAGATATACCAAGTTTAAAATAGTCAGCTCCAAATCCGACTGCAAGGTGTGATAATATATTATCATCAGTTTCAGCACTTCTATGAGATACGACTATCTTTAAATTATTCTTTTTAGCTTCTTTTACAAAATTTAGAGCATCAGTTACTGTGCCAATTTGGTTTGGCTTAACTAAAACTGCGTTGGTAGCTTTTATGTCCAAGCCGAGCTTCAACCTTTTTACATTTGTAGCATATATGTCATCTCCAACCACAAGACAATTTGAATTTTTTGTAAAAACAGAAAAGCTTACGAAATCGTCTTGATGGAAAGGATCTTCAACGTAAAATAGTTTAAACTTCCTTTGTAAATCAACCATGTATTCTATTTGTTGCATTGTACTCAATTCTTTGTCTTTATATATGTATCTTTCTCCACTCCAAAGATTGCTAGCTGCCACATCCAAGCCTAAAGCTATATTTTCTGTTTTTATTCTTTCTAAAATTTCTAAAATTTCTTCTGTCTTTAAAGAAGTTACCCAAGCTGATTCCAAATTTTTAGAGTAATTAAAATTCTTATCAGACTTTTTTAGTTCGTCTGCAAGCTTCAAGTATATATTTGAAATTTCTTCAATAGACTCTTGAAAACTCTCCTGATGAATTGGTAAAAGTAAAAATTCTTGTATGTCGCTTTGTTTATTCCAACCACCAGCTACATTGCAAACAGGCTTTGGTATTTGGGGATTCTTATTTAAATAATAGAAAACTGGTAGATTTTCTTCCATAGCAAAAGCTTTTAGAAAAGAGTATGAGATAGCTAAAGCTAAATTACCGCCTATTTCTCTCAAATCTTCTGTTTTATCTATTGAATGTATTAATTCATCAACATCTTTTAATTCATCAAAATCGTCAATCAAATATTTTTTTATTCTTAAGAAATTTTCCTTGACTTTTTCAAAAGGGAGATATTTTACTTCATATTTGCTTTTACTGGTTCCGAAAGGAACAGAAGAATAAACTACACCTTTACTAGTTTTTAATTCTACTTCTGTAGTTATTTTTGAATTAGAAGCTAAAACTTTTCTAAGTTTTATATCTAAAACTCTCATAAGTTATGTTTTGTTTTTAATCAAATTAAATTTCCAACAAACTTTAATAACCAAAACAAAGAATTTCCAATCAAGAGGGTAAAGAGTAAGGCAATTAGAAAACTTGGAGCAAACGGAACTCCAATTTTTATATAAACATATTTTTTTCCACTTTTCTTTATTTTTTTGACTTCTTCTTCAGTTATTCCATCCCACCTTTTACTATCTTTTAAGACATCTCCAGCTTTAAGTTCAAATACTGGAATTTTTTTTACAAAAGTTTTTTCTACGGATTTTGAAAAAATAAGAAGAATCATTAATAAGTATGTAAAAGCTATCGTTAACAGTATTAGTTTAAAGTATAATTGATTGAAAAGCCAATATGAAATGAAAATTGATAAAAACAGTAAAACAAAAAAGGAAATACCAATACTTAAAGCATTGTTACGTAAATCTTTTTCGAAAAATTTTAAAACTTTTTTGTTTTTAATTGTGTAAATAAGAGAATAAAAAATCATGTATATCGTACCAAGAAAGAAAAGATTAGTTAAATAGTCGAAGAAAAAAGGAAATTCAGATTTAAAGTGTATGTTTATTGGAGATATGAATCCTATGGCAGAAAGTAAAAAAGCGTCTCCCATTCCCCATTGACCAAAAAAATACATTGAAAAGCCAATTATTGAAAATAAAAATCCATTAAATAACATTTGTCTAATTACCTCAAAGTTTTTGGTGAATGAATAGTTTAAAACATTCGTTATTATGCCAAGCAAAATTAATAAAATTGGCAATAAATCAGGTATTTCCGTGGTTTTTAAATCATAGTAAGAAGCTATTAAAGTTCCAAAGAATGCTATCAAAAAAGATAAAATCTCAAACATCTTCTCAGCTATATTTTTTAAAACCTATACTTTCTGCAACTTCTCTGAAACACTTCCTACAATAATAAAGTCCGTATTTTCTTATTACTCCCCTAGTTGAGCCACATCTTCTACAAACATGAGTAGCCTTACCAAACTTTTTCGGCAGTTCAACCACCTAAATCTCCTAAAATTTCTAAACTTCTAACATCATCAGGATCTTCAATTTTTTGTAATCTGTCAAAAACTATAGAGTAAACTGAAAAAATGTTTTTTGATTCTTCAACTTTCTTCCATATTATTCCATTTAGTTTATCTGATAATTCCCATATTTCCTCTCTATACAACATTAACTCCCCTCTCTTTTAACCAATTAATAACATCTTCCTTATTAATTTTATGTTTTTTACCTATTTCAGCTTTTTTAACCTTTCTCCTTTTAACTCTAAATCCAGGCCTTTCTAAAGTTACTGTTACATCAAAACCTAAGCTTCCAATTTCATGTTGGTACTTAATGCCAGGCAATTCTATATATTCTGAAATTCCTATGCTAAAGTTACCATTATTATCTATAGATGAAGCAGGAATAGTATATTTTTTGGCTTCAAAAACTTTTTTGAGGAAATCTTCAGCTTTCTTTTTCCTAAGAGTAACTTTAACTCCGACTGGCTTTCCTTTAGCTATTCCAAATGTTGATCTTTTTTTAGAACGCGTTACTACAGGTTTTTGATTAGTAAGCATTAATAAAAGTTTCTTTGCTCTTTCTATTTTTTCTAAATCTCCGCCACACCCAACATTAATCGTAACCTTTTCTATTCTAATCTCTTTCATTTTATTCATTCACTCACCTTAATCCAAGGCTCTTCCTTACCTATAACTATGGCATGTTCTTTTAGAACTTCTGTTTTTTTATTTTCTATTTCGCAAACAATTTTAGGTTTAACGTTAAATTTACCCTCCAAAACCTCTATAATTCTTCCAATTTTTCCAGAATTTTGACCAGATGTTATAAGAACTGTATTGTTAATATCCATTTCAGCATAATCTAATATCTTAAGATTTGGTAATTCAACAAGTAAAGAAGCATTTGTTTTGAATTTATTTTCATTAACGAGTATATTTTTGCCATCATTCATGTTTAACTGGAATTTATTTCCTTTTACACTCCTCTTTCCTACTATTTTTAGAACTTTTTTATTGGCTTCCTCTTTATCAATTTCTATAAGTTTTAAACCTCTTTTAAATGGTATTACTCTATAGCTTTTTTCTAATTTTGGTATTGTTACAACATCCAAAATTCCAACTGGATATCTAGGATCAGTTCTAACCTTACCATCAACCAATATTTCTCTCGCTTTTATTATTCTTTTTGCCTCCTTTCCAGTTTCAGCAAGCTTCAATATATCTCTAACAATAATTGCTAATGGAATACACTCATCTTTTTTATGAGGACCAGGAGACGGTGAAAATGTCCAAGTATAGCCTCTAGTTGAGGTTGGCCAAAATTCTGGTGCTGATAGCCTTTTAAGATGAGACAATTTTACCACGCTCCAATATCTTCATTCTATACTTATCATCTAAGTTTAATTTTATTATCATTAGGTTGCTTGGAGAAATTGGGACCAAATACTCTGTTCCAACGGTTCTCTTCTTTTTAGCAGTGTCTACATAAACTTTGTAATTCTTCGTATCTATTCTAACAATTTTTCCAATAGTTCCTTTAAATTCTCCTCTCATTATTTTAACCTCGTCGCCTTTTCTAAGAGGAAGACTCCTCCTTTTATACTTTTCCCTAAGTTCTTTAGATAAATGTGCAGAAATAATTTTTCTCCTTATATGTAAAGGAGCTTCTCTCAAGAACTTTCTCTGCTTTCTTGGTTTCTTTGACTTAGGTCTTTTCATTTTTTTCACCTAACTATAAAATCTAGCTATTGTTGTTGTTCTAATCTTTCCCTTTAACTCAGGTTCTTGAACTATATTATCAAATTTGTCAGCTTCACATATTAATACGCTATCTTTTTTCAAACCTATAAAGGCATCTAAAGACATTAAATCACCATGGTTGCGATTTTTCCTAAATTTGAAAATCTTTCTACTGCCTCTCTAGCTACAGGACCTTTAATTTCTGTTCCTTTTGGTTCTCCTTCCTCATTAACTAATACAGCAGCATTATCCTCAAATGCTATTCTTGTTCCATCCGCTCTTCTATATTCTTTCTTTTGTCTGATGATGACAGCATTAAAAATCTGTTTTCTCACTTTAACATCACCTTCCTTTACTACAACTTTTACCATATCTCCAACTCCAGCTTTTGGCATTCTCCTCCTTTTACCTTTATAGCCTCTAACTGAGATTATTTGCAAAACTTTTGCACCAGTATTATCTGCACAATTCAAATAACTACCAACATTAAGCGCTTTTGTTATGCTAGCTTTTAGCGCTTTCATTTTTTAACACCTAAGACTACAAAAGCTTTTGTTTTACTCAATTTTCTAGTTTCTCCTATAATTACTTTATCACCAACTTTAACATCTATACACGGTGGTAAATGAGCATAAAGTCTAGAATGTCTTCTTTCATATCTTTCATATTTTGGTATGTAATGAAAATATTCCCTTTCTATTATTGCCGTTTTTTGAGGCCTAATAGATACTACAATACCTTCAAAAATCCTTCCTCTAACTTTAATTTTTCCATGCCATGCACACTTTTCATCTTTACACTCTTTTTCCGGAGGCGTTAGTCCTTCTATTCCAATATTGTTTACCATTCTGATCATCTTTCCCATTTCTCAATCTTTAGCGTTTAAGCTTAAAAATTATTACATGTCAGAATTTTTTACTCTCTGTATAAATAAAAAATAAAAAATGAAAAAAGAAAGAAAAGGTTATATTTTTATTTTATCCTATTTCTTCTTCTTCTTTGCCATTTTCCTTACCTGGGTTCGTGTAAGAACCCTAATATTATTTTAGCATTCTTCTTTATAAAATTTCCCCAGTTAAAAATTTCTTTTTTTGCAGTTTTACAGGCATTTTTATTTTGAAAAATTAAAAATTAGAGGTGAGGATAAAAATTTCAGCCACGTTTTATGGAAAATGTGATATTTGTAAAAAGGAAGGTTTAGTTTTTAAGGTTGGAGACGAAGAAACAAAAAAGGTTGTTATTATTTGCGAAGAATGTTCAAAAAAATATGCTAATTCAAAAATAAGCGAAATAATAGAGAATTTTGGTAGAATAGATGAAGATTCATTTTCTCAAGGAATAAGAAATCTAAGTGAAGATAATTAATTAGAATCTAAAAATCTTAATGCTTACAATTAAAAAGGCAGTCTTAATTTCGTTTTTCATAACTTTGTTAATTTTTCTTTCTAACTTTTTGCAAAGCAACTCCCAGATAACCAAAACTAAGGCTTTTGTAATAAAGGTTATAGATGGCGATACACTCGAGCTTTCCAACGGTATTAAAGTAAGACTTTTGGGTATAAATGCACCAGAAGAAGGAGAAGCTTTCTTTGATGAAGCAAGAAATTATTTGTCTGAGCTAGTAGAGAATAAAGAAGTCTATTTAGAGGAAGATATCATAAAGAAAGACATATATGGAAGAAAATTGGCTTTTGTTTTTGTAAATGGAAAAAATGTAAATGTCGAAATTTTAAAGAA
The DNA here is from genome assembly GCA_049976365.1 of Candidatus Aenigmatarchaeota archaeon. Taxonomy (GTDB): domain Archaea; phylum Aenigmatarchaeota; class Aenigmatarchaeia; order CG10238-14; family SpSt-28; genus SpSt-28. The sequence continues at coordinate 30,647 of JBMFIJ010000003.1, forward strand.
AGGTCTAGCTCATACCTTTGACTTAAATAAAATTTCTAAATATTTAGATGAGCTTAAAGATGCAGAAAAATATGCAATTAGAAATGAAATTGGAATCTGGAAAAAATCAAATATAACTTGTATCAGTCTAGATAATTTAATTTTTGTTGGTGAAGAAAAAGTTGTTTTGAAGAATAATTGTAATTTTTCTATTCAGCTGAAAAATTGGGTGTTAGAGGATGAAAGTCATAACAAGTTTATATTTCCTTCCTATATCTTTAATCCAGGAGAAAAAATAGAAATTTTTTCAACAAATTTGAGTCAAAAATTCAGTTTTAAGAAAAAGTATCCAATATGGAATAAAGAAGGAGATAGTTTATTCCTAAGAGATTCTAGTGGTTCTCTAGTTTTGTTTTATCGATACTAAGCGCCACCAAATTTTCCTGCATTTAGGGAAATCAGAGAAGCCAAGCTTGCTATGATTTTTGGTTCTACTATTGCTATATCGCTAACTGTAATTATTCCAACCAACTTTTCGTTCATCAAAACTGGTAGCTTCTTTATTTTATTTTTTATCATTAGATCTACTGCTTTATCTAAAGGTTCATCAGCTTGTATTGTTATAACGCTTTTAGTCATTATGTCTCCTATTGTAACTTTATCTGGATCTTTTCCATCTCCAATTGCTTTAAGAATATCAGTACTCGTTACAATCCCTATTATCTTTTCCCCTTCCATCACTACTAAGCTGCCCATGTTCATTTCTCCCATAACTTTGGCTGCTTCCCTAAGGGTTACTATAGGCTTTGCAACTACTACATTTTTGTTCATGACATCTTTAACTAACAACATAATTTAATTTATTTTTTCTTAATAAACCTGTTTTTTACCATTAAAGCCAGATAGACAATCAAGAAGGCTAAACCCAGATAAAAAATGTAATAGATAAAGTTTAGCTCCTCTTTAATTTTTTGACTGATTATTTCTAATGATTCTATGTTTAAAGTTCTATAAGGAATAATGTAATCAGAAAATAATATAGGTGCGGAGGATAGTAGGAATATTATTGCAAAAGATAGAATTTTTTCTTCTAGCTTCTCTATCAATAAGAAATATAAAATTCCAAGAATTATAGTGGCTATAGCAATGTAAATTAAAAAAGAAGAAACGAAGCTGTTAAAATCAGCGCTTATTAAATACCCCATTTTACCATCTTTTAAACATTTAGTTAAGTCACAATCATACTTTTGAAAATATATCGAATCAAAAATTTTAGATGCAATGTATGTTTTTAAGTTATCTTTGTTTAAATTTTCTAACTCATCGCATTTGATGCTAATATTTGTTCCAAATTCTATAGTAATTTCTCTTTGATTTTTACATTTTTCTTTTAGAAATAGTAATGCTAGATCTTTTTGCTCTTCGCTTATTTTAGTTTGATTTTCTATTAAAGGAACTGTTATGTTCTTTAGAGTTTGATAACTTGTAATTTTTTGCAAGGAAATTGTAAGTATTAGCAAAGAAAATGAAATTAAGAATAAAAAACTTATTAAAATTTTAAAAATTTTTCTGAAGACTCCCATTATTTAGCTTGTTTTTCCTATCTATAAAATGTATTCTAGCTTATTTTTTAATTCCATTATTTGTGAAAAAATCTTAAACTTTAAGCTTTGGTTATATTCTTCTTCGCTTATTTTAGAAGCAATAATTCTGAAACATTCAGCTGTAATGCTTTTTTTAGAATATTCCATTAAAGGAATTCTGTTTATTAAAGATTTTTGAATTTTTTTGTCAGTTGGTATTATTCCTAAAACTTTCATTTTTGTCTTTTGTTCAATTTCTTCTATTTTGCTCTTTGAAGGCCAGAATCCCATGTTTAAAACTAAATGAGCCTTTTTGTTTCCGAAGTAGGACAAAATCTCCTTAAGCTTTAGTACATCTTCAATCATTTGATCAAAAGGATTAGTAACTAATATTATATCATCTGAAGCTTCTATTATTGCTAAAGCTTCTTTACCTATTCCAGGAGCACCGTCAATTATTATAAAATCTATATTGCCGCTTTTCTTCAAAATTTCAACATTTCTTTTCAACTTTTTAATATCAACATCTTTTAGGTCTTCTATTTTTGTGCTTGAAGGCAATATTTTTATTCCGTTAAAATTATAAAAAGCATTTAAAATGTTTACTTTTTCTTTAAGGACATCATTTAATGTAAAATTAAAGTTTTCAATACCTAGATATTGGGCTACATGAGGCATAGTTATATTTCCATCTATTAGAACAGTTTTTTTACCAAGCTGATTTAAAGCTATAGACAAATTAATAGAAAAAATAGTTTTTCCTGTACCTCCTTTACCAGATATAACACCTATACTTTTTGTCATACAAGAAATTATAGCTTAGACAGTTAAAAATCTATATGCTAGATTTTTTGTTTAGAATATTCAAAAAGAAAGAAGAAAAGAAAGAGGAACCAAAAAAGCTATTAATAGTTAGGGAAAATGAGTTAGAATCAGTTCTTAACAATTTTATTTCTATTAAGGAAGAAGAAATGAAAAATTCTTTAATCTCAATTTATAAATCAATTGAATCAAAGGTCAAAAATTTAGAAAATTCTTTAAATAACCTTAAGAATGAAACTATAAGCTTGCCGGATAAACAAACTGAAACGTTGGTAAATGCCAAGAAAAAAGACTTTTTGGAAAAAATGGAGCTTGCAATAAATGCTTTTAAGTATGAAAATTTAACTTCGTCTGATTTAAGCAAGATCATTAGCTTTTACAGAGAGTTTTATGAAAAGCTAAGAGAAGTAAATGCAATATCATTAAAAGATTTCTTAACTATAAAAAATTATTTTTCTTCTTCTGGTAAGGTTTTGGAAAATTTTAAAATTTTGATCGAAGAAGTCGAAAAACAAAAAAGAATATTTTATAGCGAGGAATCAAACAAAGTCTTGGATATAAAAAAACAAGTCTATGATTATTTATGGCTAAAAAAAGAAATTGAAAATTTGAAAGATTCAATCCAAAAGGAAAATGAGAAAATTGCTCAAAAAGAAAAAGAGATAGAGGTAAAGAAAGAAGAAATAGTAAGGTTGGAAAATTCGGAAGAATTAAGAAAGTTGAGGGAATTAGAAAAAGAAAAATCAAAGATATATTTTAGAGAAAAAGAGCTGTCATCTATCTGTATTGAGAAAGCATCTACAATAGAGCATATCCTTAAAAAAATTAGGAGAAAAGTAAATGAAAAAGATTCAGCTATTATAGAAAAATTCATCTATTCTCCTTTTGATGCAGTAATTTCTCACGATATGCAAGGCTTTTTAAAGAAATTGTTAGAGAATGCAAAATCTTTAGATTTAAAAGAGGAAGAGTTAAGAAAGTTGCAGAATGTTATTGAAGAAAATATTTTTGATAAAGTTTCAAGTGAATATTTGCAATTAGAAAAAAGACTCAGAGAAATAGAGTCTGAAATAGAGAAAATAAGTGTTATTAAAGAAAAATTAAGAATCGAAAATGAGATAAAATCGATCTCTTTTGATGTCGATGAAGAAAGAAAATCATTAGAAAAGATGAAAAGAAAGTTGGAAGAATTGGAAAATCTTAGAGAAAACTTGAAATCAAGTTTAGAATCTGAAATTTCTGAATTTTTGAAGAGAGAAGTAAAAATAATTCAGCCTATGTAAGGTTGAACCTCTTCCTTACTTACTTGCCTTTTTCTTTCTTCAAATCTTTTGTAATATTCTACTAATTCTTTTGATATACTTGGAGTTATCTTCTTCATAGCCTCCTCAAAGTGTTTCCACTTTACTTCTTTAGCATTTATATCTTCTCTTAAGGCATTCATTGCAGCCTCTTTAACCAAAGCTTCTAAATCGGCTCCAGAATAGCCTTCTGTCCTTTTTGCTATTTCTTCTAAGCTAACATCTTTTGCTAGTGGTACCTTTCTTGTATGAACCTTTAATATTTCCAACCTTCCTTTTTCGTCTGGAGGAGGAATAAAAACTAGTTTGTCTATTCTTCCTGGTCTTAAAAGCGCTGGATCTATCAAATCTGGTCTATTTGTTGCAGCTATTAATACGACGTTTTTAACTTCTTCTATTCCAGAAATTTCAGTTAATAATTGAGAAACAACTCTTTCTGTTGCTTCATGCATTCCAATTCCTCTTCTTGGCGCTAATGCATCTAATTCATCAAAGAAAATTATACAAGGAGCTACTTGTTTTGCCTTTCTAAATAATTCTCTTACTTTCTTTTCACTTTCTCCAAACCACTTACTAAGTAACTCTGGTCCTTTAACTGCTATAAAGTTGGCTCCGCTTTCTGTAGCAACGGCTTTAGCTAACAAAGTTTTTCCACATCCAGGAGGACCATAAAGCAAAATTCCTTTAGGAGGAGTAATACCCATTCTTTCAAAAGATTGTGGATATTTCAAAGGCCATTCAATCATCTCTTTCAAAGTTTTTTTAACTTCTTCCAAACCTCCAATATCCTCCCATTTAACTTTTGGAACTTCAACCAAAACTTCTCTCATGGCAGATGGTTCAACAACTCTTAAAGCGTTTTCAAAATCCTCTTTTGTAACTACTAGCTTTTCTAAAACTTCTTTTGGAATTTCTTCTCCTTCTTTCAATTGATCTCTAATTTCAGGCAAAACTCTTCTTAAGGCACTCATTGCAGCCTCTTTACATAAAGCCATTATGTCAGCACCAACAAATCCATGAGTTTTATCTGCAATTTCTTCTAAGTTAACATCTTTTCCTAGAGGCATATTTCTTGTATGAATTTTTAGAATTTCTAATCTTCCATTTCTATCGGGAACTGGAACTTCAATTTCTCTATCAAATCTTCCAGGTCTCCTTAATGCAGGATCTATATCATTTGGTCTATTTGTTGCAGCTATTACTATAACTTTTCCTCTACTTTTTAGCCCGTCCATCAAGGAAAGCAAGGTTGCTACTATTCTTCTTTCTACTTCACCACCAACTTCTTCTCTTTTTGGAGCTATGGCATCTATTTCGTC
>JBMFIJ010000004.1:0-34683 GCA_049976365.1 Candidatus Aenigmatarchaeota archaeon
AAAATTGGAAGCATAGAAAGTTTTATATGGCTTTTAAACGCTGGCTTCATTTCACTAGTTAGATTCACTTTTTTACCTTTCGCAAGAACTTCTATAAACACAATTTTTTACAAATTGCTAGGAGCAAAGATAGGCAAAAATGTTATAATAAATACAACTTGTGTTTATGATGTTCATTTGTTAGAAATTGGTGATAATACAGTAATAGGAGGGGATGCTGCAATAATAGGACATTCTGCAGAAGGAGATAAACTAATAATAGCTCCAGTTAAAATAGGAAAGAATGTTTCTATTGGTCAGTATACAACTGTTTTGCCGGGAGCAATTATAGAGGATGGAGCAATAATTGGAGCTATGAGTTTAGTACCTAAATTTAAGAAAGTCAAAAAAGGAATATGGGGCGGAGTGCCAATAAGGAGGTTAAAGTGAAGCAAATGAGTTTGGAAGAAATAGAAAAATTTCAAGCAAAAAAGCTTAGAGGATTTTTAAGGCTAGTTTATAAGTTTCATCCTTATTACAGAAATGTTATGAAAGAAAATAGATTAAGACCAGAAGATTTTAAAAGCGTTAAGGACATTCAAAAGTTACCTTTCACTAAAAAAGAAGATTGGGTCGGTTTAGAAAAAGATTTCATATTGAGGCCAAATAAAAAAATAATTAAATATCTTGGCTTGAAAACTCTTTTAGAGGGGATAATAAATAGAGAAAAAGTTAAAGAAAAGTTAAAATATGAATTTTTCCCAGCAACTTTTTTTGCAACTTCTGGTAGGACGGGAAATTCTGTAGCTTGTTTTTACACTAGGTATGATTTTGATTTGATAGCAAATCATACCGTTGAAGCTTTAGAACCTATATTGAAAGATTTAAACTATAATGTTAGATTGCAAATAACTTTTCCATATGCCCCACATTTAGCTTTTTGGCATAGTGTTTTTGGATGGTTAAAAGAACCATCAGTTTTTTCAATAATATTGGGAGCAGGAAGGAGCATGACCCAATTAGATTTGATGCAGAAATTTAATACGAACGCTCTTTTAGGAATGCCAAGCTATGTATACCATTTATCAGAACTTGTAGCTGAAAATAAAGTTCAAACAAATGTAAAATATATAATAACTGCTGGCGAATATTTGCCAGAAAATATGAAGAAAAGAATAAAGGAGAATTTTTCTAAGTTTGGAGAAGAGCCAAAAATTTTACAAGCTTATGCATCAACAGAATCAAAGGCTGCAATTTTTGAGAGAAAAGAAAATGATGGCTATATTATAAATCCTTCTTTACATTTATGGGAAGTTGTTGATCCAAAAACTGGAGAGCAAGTTTCTTTTGAAGAAGGAGGAATGTTAGTTTTTAGTCATTTAGATTTTAGAGGAACAGTATTCCTCAGATATTGGACAGATGATATAATTAGTAAAGGTTTGTTTTATGAAGATGGTTCTCTTAAGCTTAAGGGAGATATAACTAGAGTTAGAGATTCAACAGTTTTAACAACTAAAGTTAAGGGAACTTTGGTCAATTTTTTAGCTTTAGAGAATGTTCTTTCTAGCTTGAAAGAAATCAAAGAGTATCAAGCTGTTATTAAGAAAAAAGATAAACATTACTATTCTTTAGATGAACTTCTAGTTAAAATCTCGATCAAAAAGAGATATGAAAAAATAAAAGAAGAAGTTATAAGAAAAGTCAAAGAGATAATTAAAGACAGATTCGAAATTACACCAAAAGTAAAAATAGTTCCGTTTGAAAATTTAGTTAATGAGATTTTTGAAAAACTCAAAGGAAGCAGAGTTGTTGACTTAAGAAATAAATTATAATTTTTAAAATTCTCAATTTTGGGACGGGTGGGATTTGAACCCACGACGCACCGGTCTTCAGCCGGTCGCTCTCCCGGGCTGAGCTACCGTCCCAATATTTTTAAATATGTTTTTCAATTTAAAAAATGCAAAACATAAAAATTAATTCGTTTAAATACGAGCTACCAAGAATAGAAATCGTTGAAAGAAAAGGAATAGGACATCCAGATACAATTTGTGATTCTGTTGTTGATAGAATTGCTGTAAATTTGGTAAACTACTACTTAAAAAAATTCAATGAAATATTTCATTTTAACGTTGATAAAGCTCTTTTAGTTGCTGGCGAAGCTCAAACAAAGTTTGGAGGAGGTAAAATAATTCAGCCAATGAAGCTTTTTTTGGGAGATAGAGCAACTTTTAAGGTTGGAAATGAAGAGATTCCTTTGGAGGAAATAGCTAAAAAATCTGTTTTAGAATGGATAAAAGAAAATTTGAGATTTGTTAATGAAGAAAATTTGGAAATTATAAATGAAATAAAGCATGGTTCTCAAGAATTAACTTCAATCTTTAAGAGAAAAAAAGAAGAATTATTGCCAGCTAACGATACAAGTGCTTTAGTTGGTTATGCTCCTTTAACAAGACTAGAAAAGTCGGTATTAGAAACAGAAAAATACCTTAATTCTAAGGAATTTAAAAAAAGATTTCCTGAAAGCGGAGAAGATATAAAAGTTATGGGATTAAGAGAAGATAGCAATTATACTTATACAATAGCAATGGCTTTTGTCGATAGGTTTGTTAAAAATGAAGATGACTACTTTAAGAAGAAAGATGAAATAAAAGAAGAAATAAAAAGATTTTTGAAAGAAAAGTTTGACATTGACGCAAGCTTATATTTAAATACATTAGATGAAAAAGGGAAAGGGGAAGAAGGTTGTTATTTAACAGTAACAGGAACTTCTGCCGAAGCTGGAGATTCCGGAGAAGTTGGAAGAGGGAATAGAGTTAACGGAATAATTTCTCTTAATAGACCAGCTGGCTCAGAAGCAGCTCCAGGAAAAAACATGGTAAGCCACGTTGGTAAAATTTACAATTTATTGGCTTTTGACATTGCTAATAAAATTTATGAAAGGATAAGAAAGCATAACTACGTTTGGCTTTTGAGTCAAATTGGAAGGCCTGTTAATAAACCATTAATCATTTCTGTTGAAGTAGACAATTTAGATAAAAGAGAAGAGGAGATAGTAAGAGAAATTATTGAAAAAAAGTTTGAAACATTAAAAGATTTCATAAATGACTTAATAAAAGGTAAATTCTCAGTTTGCTAATCTGTATTTTAATCCTTCTTTAATTATGAAAATTAAAACGCCTAAAACTACTCTTATCCCTCTTTTAATTCCGCTTTTTTTATTGTAAAAAACTTTTACTGGAACTTGTTCAATTTTTAATTTATTTTTTAAAGCATCAATTAAGATTGAATTTTCTATTATGTAGCCGCCATGTATATTTTTTATTTTTTCAATTGCCCTTCTCCCAAAAGCCATAAATCCACAATTTGTATCTTTAAATTTTGTTCCAAACAAAATGTTAAAAAATTTTCTCCATACAAAATTTCCAAGCCTATGTCTAAAGGGAACTTCTCTCCAATTTCTAAAACCCATCACTAAATCAGCTTTATCCTCTTTTATCGGCTTCAAAAGTTTTGGAGCTTCTTCTGGCAAATATTGTAAATCTGCGTCAATCACAACAACTCTTTTTATCTTTCTATTTTTTCTTAAGAAATTGAAAGCTGTCTTTAATGCTTCTCCTTTTCCTTTATTCTTTTCGTGCCTAATAACTATTGCTCCACTCCTTTTAGCAATTTCATAAGTTTTATCTTTACTTCCATCATCAATAACTAAAACTTTAAATCCAATTTTTCTTGCCCTCTTAACAACTTCCCCTATATTTTTTTCCTCATTGTATGCTGGAATTACAACAATTTCCATTAATCTAATTAAATTAAATTTTTATATGGCAATTTGTCCAAGATGCGGAAGGGAAACAGAAAAATTTTATGATAATCTTTGTCTAAACTGTTATCTGGAAAGAATGAAACCAATAACAATTAATATAAAGGTCTGTAAAAAGTGTGGAAGATATTTTATATCAAACAAAGGTTTTGAAAGTTTAGATGATGCTATAAACTTTTACATTAAAAAGTTTTTGAGAAAAAAGTTAGAATTTATCGATTATTTGCCAAAAGAAAAAATTAATGTAAATTTAAAAGAATTTGTTTGTAAGGAATGTAAAGAAAAATACAGCAGAAAAATAGAAGCAATAATTCAAATTAGAGGCAATAAAAGCAAGGAAGTAATGAGAAGAATGAATTTAGAGGGTAAAGAAAAGGATAGAGGTTTTGACATTGAGTTTTCATCTAAAGAAGACGCAAAACAACTAGTTAAAAATATAAAAAAGAAATATAAGAAATCGAGAGTAAAGATTAGCAGAAAGTTAGTTGGATTAAAAAATGGAAAAAAGGTTTATAAGGATACGTTTGCGGTGATAGTAAATGAGTAAGAAATATGAGCCTACTGAGGAAGAATTAGAAATTGCGAGAATTAGACTTCCAAGGGAAGGAGAGGTTTTAGGCATTGTTGAAGCTATGGTTGGTGGAGACAGAATGAAAGTAAGTTGCGATGATGGGAAGGAGAGAATCTGTAGAATTCCTGGGAAATTGAGAAAGAGGGTTTGGATTAGAGAAGGAGATTTAGTTTTGATATTGCCATGGAAAATTCAAGGGGATAAAAGAGGAGATGTTGTTTTTAGATATACTCCTACTCAAGCAAACTGGCTAAAAAAGAATGGTTATATTAAAAATTTACAAATCTAATAATGGAAGATTTTCTTTCTGAGAAAAAAATTGAAGGAAAAGTTTATGATAGAAGAACTTTAATGGCGATTTATAAGCTAATGAAAAAAGGAATAATTCATACTTTAGAATCTACAATAAAAGAGGGAAAGGAAAGCGTAATTGTTTCAGCCAAAAATAAAGAAGGAAAATGGTTGGCAGTTAAGATTTATAGAGTTGAACATTGCGATTTTAAAAGTATGTGGAAGTATTTGGTTTCAGATTATAGGTTTGAAAGAATTAGAAAGGATAGGTGGCATGTAGTCATTAACTGGGCTAAAAGAGAGTTTAAGAATATGAAAATTGCTTTCGAATTTAATGTTAGCTTACCAGAACCTTTTACTGTTTATCAAAACATTTTGGTAATGAGCTTTATTGGAGAAAATGGTATTCCTGCGCCAAACTTAGCTCAGCTGGAAAGAGAAGAATTGGACTGGAAAAAAATTTATGATGAAGTGAAAGAGGAAATGTTTAAGCTTGCTAAAGCAAAATTAATTCACACAGACTTAAGTGCTTTTAACATTCTTTATTTTGATAAAGTTTATTTGATAGATTTTAGCCAGGCAGTAACTGATAAACATCCGTTAGCTTTACAATTTTTGGAAAGAGATGTGAAGAATATAAATAACTTTTTCAAAAAAATGAATGTTGAAATCGATGAAAATCTTTTTGAAAAATTAAAAGAGGTGATTTTGTGAAGGAATTTGTTGTTTTGCCTGAAGAAAGAATTAGAATTTTGAAAAGCAAAGACTGGATAAAGAAAATAGAAAACCTAAGCAATTGTAAGATTAAAATTCGAGATCAAGAAGTTGAAATAGAAGGCGAACCCTTAACTGTTTTAAGGGTAAAAGAAGTTTTTAAAGCCTTAGGAAGAGGATTCGATTTAAACTCATCTCTTTATCTTTTGGATGAGAATTATTATCTTGACATTATTAACGTTAAGGATTATGGAAAAACAAGAGAAAGGCAAATTCAGCTAAAAGGAAGAGTTATTGGAAGAGAAGGTTCCATTAAAAAGATGATTGAAGAAAAAACTGGAACAAAAATTTGCATTCATGGAAAAACAATTTCAATTATAGGAAAATGGGAAGGTATTCAAATTGCAAGAAGGGCAATAGAAATGATTTTAGAAGGAAAGATGCATTCGAGCGTCCAAAAATTTTTGGAAGAACATACAGTTGAATAAAAAAATTTATAGGAAAACAACAAAATTATTATCTGATTAATATGGACGAAAGGAATATTGCTGAGGAAATAGGAGAAAAAATTAAGGAAATTAGCATAGCTGAATTTTTCGAAAAAAATAGGCATTTGCTTGGTTATGAAAATCCAACAAAAAGTCTTTTAACTGTTGTTAAAGAGGCTGTAGACAATTCGATTGATGCCTGCCTTGAAGCAAGAATTTTACCAAGCATAAAACTTACAGTTAAGGAAGTTAAAGAGAACGTTTTTAAGGTTAGAGTTGAAGACAATGGCCCTGGTTTGCCTCCTGAGAAAATCCCAATAGCTTTTGGAAAATTTTTGGTTGGTAGCAAATTTTATAGATTAAGACAAAGTGCTGGAACTCAAGGAATAGGAATAAAAGGGGCAATACTTTATGCTCAATTAACTACCGGGAAACCTGCAAAAATTATAACTTATTATAAAAATCAGAAGCATGAGTTTGAGCTTATGATAGATGTTTTAAAAAATGAGCCAAAAGTTATATCCCATAAATCAGAAAATTTGCAAAAGAATTTGCATGGAATAACAGTAGAGCTTACTGTTGAAGGAAGATATGTAAGTAAGGGTCAATCAATTCCAACTTATTTGAAATACATTTGGATTGCAAATCCGTATGCAGAAATAATTTATGATGGACCACAAGAAAATTTTAAGCTTGAAAGAGTTTCTCAAGAGCTACCACCATCTCCAAAAGAAATAAAACCCCATCCTTATGGAGTAGAATTGGGTAAATTTAAAAGAATGATAGCTTTAACTAAAGCTAGAACAGTTTCTAGTTTTCTATCTTCTGAATTTTCAAGAGTTAGTACTCAAAAGGCGTTGGAAATTTGTAAATTAGCTAAGGTTGATCCGAATAAAAAGATTAATGAATTAACTGAAGAGGAAATAGAAAAGTTGCATAAAGCAATGCAAAGTGTTAAGTTAATGGCTCCTCCTACTGATTGCTTGTCCCCACTAAAAGAAGAATTCATAGTAAATGCTTTGAAAAAAGAATTTGAGCCAGAATTCATAGCTGCAGTCATTAGAAAGCCTACAGTTTATAGAGGATATCCGTTTCAAGTTCAAGTCGCTTTAGCTTATGGGGGAAAATTGGCAGAAAATCAACAAAATTCTATATTATTAAGATTTGCAAATCATACCCCTCTTTTATACAATCAGCCAGATTGTGCAATAACAAGAGTAGTTGAAGAAATCGATTGGAGAAATTATGGACTAAGTCAGCCTTCAGGAAGTTTACCACAAGCTCCTTTAATTATATTCGTTGATTTGATTTCCGTATGGATTCCTTACAAAAGCGAAGGTAAACAAGCTATTGCAGAATATCCAGAAATAATGAAAGAAATAAAGTTAGCATTGCAGGAAGCTGGAAGAAAACTTTCTTTATATCTGCATAAAAAATGGAAGAGAGAGCAGCTAGCAACTAGAGCTAATATCTTCGAATCATATTCTCATGTTTTCTCTGAGTTTATAGCAGAGTTAACAGAAAAGAATGTGGAATACATAAAGAATAAGCTTTTAGAACTGATTAAAAAAGGAGTTTATAAGGAAGGAGAGGAAAAGAAGCTCAAAGAAGAAGTTATTGAGGTGAAATAATAATGCAATTATATTTAAAACCAAAAAAGAAAGAAGAAATACTTTCGACTTTGAAAGAGTTGGGAGAAAATATTCTTAAAAATATAGAAAATGGGGAAAATCCTAATGTCGAAGTTCCAGTTAGAACTTTAAGAAATATAAAATTTGATTCTAAAAGTAGAAAAATTTATCTAGGTGGCTATGTCTCAAAAAGATATTTCCTTCATTTAGGAGAAATAAGAAAGTTTACTCAATTAACTGGAGTTGCAGCTCTTGCTAAAAATTTAATAAAAGAAAATAAGCATATAAGTTTAAGAGAAGCTTTTTACATTTTGAAGAGAAATATTCCCGGCCTAAAGAAAAATATTGTCGATGAGCAAGAAGAATCTAATAGAGCAATCGAAGATTTAGAGTTGGTTATTAATGCTTTGAGAGAGCAATTACATTTTAATGCTAATAAGCTTGGAGCAGTTGCAGGAAATGTTGTAATAAGGGATAGAGGAGATTTGATAGATTGGTCAAAGCTTGGTTCTGGTGGCTGGTCAGTTCCAAGTAATGTTGAAGATATAGAATTTGTAAAGGTTGATGCTAATTTTGTTATATATGTTGAAAAATCAGCAGTTTGGGAAAGATTGCATGAAGATAAAGTTTGGAAAAAGCTGAATTGTATAATAGTTGCTTCACAAGGTCAAGCTACTAGAGGAATAAGAAGATTGTTGCAAAGACTAAACTATGAATTTAATTTACCAATTTATGTTTTAACAGATTTTGATCCGTGGGGAATTTACATTTACTCAGTTTTAAAGTTTGGTTCTATTGCTCTAGCTCATATAAGCGATAGGTTAGCTGTACCAAATGCCAAATTTTTAGGATTAACTGGAGATGATATCAAAAATTATGGCTTAGAAAAACATTTAATAAAATTCAAAGATATTGATGAAAAAAGATTGAAGCAAATTAGAGAGTACGAATGGTTCAAAAACAATAAACAATGGCAAAGACAGTTTGATATCATGGAAAAAATGAAGGCTAAAGCTGAATTAGAAGCTCTAGCTGCAAGAGGAATAACATTCATAAGCGAGAAGTATTTGCCGGAAAAAATTAAAAATGAAGAATTTCTGGATTAAAATTTTGATTGAAGTGTTTGTACAGGAGTCAGCTCTGGAGAACATGAAATAACTTCTAAAGTTATTTATAATGATACAGTTTTAGCTTCAACTTCAAAAACTATTAGAATAGAAAGTTGATTCTACTTCTGCCTGTTAAAAGCAATTCCACCTAGTAGAATTACTGTTAAAGAAAATACTGAGATGACGGTTAAGCTTATAGAAAAAGAGATGGAAGAAAAGCCTATTATAACAAATCTTATAGCTTCTACACCATAAGTCAAAGGATTAACAAAAGAAATAATCTTTAGCCATTCAGGAGCTTCTTGCAAAGGAAAGAAAGCGCCACTCAAGAAAATTAACGGGAAAGTTATGAAGTTCATTATTACCCCGAAACTTTCGAAAGTTTCTATGAGGGAGGCTATAATTAAACCTATGCTAACAAACCCCAAGGAGATTATAGCCATTAAGCCGATTGAAACTAGAAAAGAGAGAGGAGAAATAGGAATTCCTATGAGAAAAGATAGGCTTAGTATTATTAAACCTTGAATTAATGCTGTCGTGCATCCTCCTAAAGCTTTTCCAATAAATATGGAAGTTCTCGACACCGGAGCAACAAGAATTTCTTTCAAAAACCCAAATTCTCTATCCCAAATAACAGAAACACCAGAAGCTATCGAAACACCTACTAAAGACATAACCACTATTCCTGGGAATAAAAATGTTTGATAATTTAAGCCTCCAAGTCTAACAAAAGAAAAACCTCCACCAAAAACTACTAAGAAAAGTAAAGGTTGAACTAGTGAGCTAATTATTCTAGACTTATCTCTCCAAAATCTTATGATTTCTCTCAACCAGATTGTATATATACCTTCTAACTCACTCAAAATCTTCTCATCCTCCTTTTCATCATTTCTTTTGGTTCACCAGTTTCCTCTCTAATTTCTCTTCCGGTATAATGGAGAAAAACGTCTCCCAAGCTCGGTTTTCTTATGCTTATTGAGCTTACTGGGATTTTATTTTTTCTTGCAAAATCTAAAACTTTTGGAGCAAGTTTTTCTGCATTTTTTACTGTCATGCTGATTCTATTTTCTGCTACGTGAATTTTTTTAATCGAATCCAGTTTTTTAATTTTTTCTACAAAAATTTTTGGATTTTTAACTTCTAAACTTAGAACATCTCCTTCTAAGCTATTCTTTAAGTTTTCAGGAGTATCCAAAACTTTTATTTCACCATAATCCATTATAGCAACTCTATCACATAAAGCATCAGCTTCTTCCATGTAGTGTGTTGTGAGTAAAATTGTTATTCTTTCCCTTTCAGCCAATTTTTTAATGTATTCCCAAATGTGTTCTCTTGTTTGTGGGTCTAAACCTAAAGTCGGCTCATCTAAAAATAAAACTTTTGGGTAGTGAATCAAAGCTCTTGCTATTTCAAGTCTTCTTTTCATCCCCCCAGAATAATTTCTTACCAATTCTCTAGCTCTTTCGTAAAGGCCGACAAGCTTTAAAACTTCGTCTATTCTTTTCTTTCTCTCGCTTTTTGGTACCCCGTATAAGCCTGCGTGCATTTCTAAGTTTTCTCTTCCTGTTAATCTGTTGTCTAAACTTGGATCTTGGAAAACTATTCCTATAGACTTTCTAACCTCATTTTGTTGTTTAACTATGTCAAAACCATTAACCTTTGCTGTTCCTCTCGTTGGTTTTAATAAAGTACAAAGCATGGAAATGAAAGTTGTTTTTCCTGCCCCGTTTGGTCCAAGCAAGCCGAAAATTTCTCCTTCTTTTATCTTTAGGTTGACATTGTTCACAGCTACTATTCCATTAAATTCTTTTGTGAGGTTGAAAGTTTCTACTACATTCATTACAATATTCTTAATTTTCTTCATTTTAAAACTTTATTAGGAATTTGGTCTTTGTTTAAAGATTTGAATCTTTTCTTCGAAATAAAAGTTATAGATAATAGAGTTGCTAAACATGCAAAAATTCTTGTTGAGTATTCTACAAAAGTTAAAGAAGGAGACAATGTTCTAATTTTGATGCAAGACTACGGGTTTGGTTTTGAATTTTCAAAAATTAAATTAAAGGAAAATAATTTAAATATTTTTATTTAGGGTAATCAAGAATATTTATGAAAGGTATTAGTCCATTGGTTGCTACAGTTCTTTTAATAGCTATAACGATGACTTTAGCTGGAGTAATAGCTCTTTGGGGTTCAAGTTTTGTTAGAACTAGTCTACCAACAGAAAATCAAACTCAAACAGTGCAAGCATGCACAGGAGGAAGTATAAAGTTAATTTCATCTTCCTATAATGCAACTTCTCAAATCTTTTCTGCAACAATTTATAACGATGGAAGTCAAAAGCTAACTATAACAAATATTACTTTTATTTACCCAAATACTGCTGAAGAAAAACCTGTAGGAAAAGATATCTCTCCAGCACAAGTGATTGTTTTTTCTGTAGATAATGTAACAAGTGGCTATTCAAGTTATATAGTAAGCACAAACTGTCCGAACATTTATATAAAGGGATAAAAATGTTAAAAGGAATAAGTCCATTGATTGCAGAAGTTTTGTTAATAGGTTTTACTGTAGCTGTAGCTTCAATAGTAATTCTTTGGGTTACTGGTTTTACAAAAAGCTCAACAAAAACAATTGGAAGTCAAGCTGAAACTCAAATGGCTTGTACTTATGGAGGAATAGAATTTTATAGTGATGTAATCTACAATTCTTCATCTTATGCTCTTTCAGGATATTTAAGGAATACTGGCAATATTCCTTTGGGAAACATAAGTTTTCAAGTAACTTATAATAATGGTACAATTTCTAGCTTTAGCAATCAAATAAGTGAAATTTTGCCTAATAACATTGCTTCTTTTTCTTTGAGTGGAATTTCATCAAATTATGATACTATTTATGTTTCAACAAATTGTACTAATCCTCCAGTTTCTACAAAAATTTCTGCTAGTGAAATCGAAGTAGTTTCATAGGTTAGCCTTAAATACTTTTCTCCGTAGACGAGAAATATGTTTGATGCTTACTGTATTCCAAATTTCATCTTTGAAGAAAGATTAACGATTGATAAATGCTATACGAATTATAAGTTTGAAAATAAGATAGTATTTGTTGATTTAAGATAATTTCATCCTATATAGGACAAATAAAAAGCTATCTAGTTATGCTTGCATTTTTAATTTCTTCATACAGTTTTCTTGCCTTTTCATTCTTCTCAAAATATTCTCTGATTGGCTCTAAAATTTGATTCAAATATTCAGCAACAGAATTCTTTAAATCCAAAGGATGAATTTCTCCCTTTCTATAAGCTTCAGAAAATTCTTTAAAGCTAGTAAACTCAACCTTTCCTCCAAATTTCTCCTCTCTCTTTATAACAAATTTATCAAATTTTCTGAAAATAATGTATCTAACAATTTCAACAATCGGATTATCTTCAATCTGTTTGGGAGGGCAAAAGGCATTCAAAATTTTTCTTTTTATTTCTTCCTCACTATCATGAATAAAAATGCAAGTATCTGGCTTACTTTTGCTCATTTTTAAGCTAATTTGTTTGTTAATAGCCTCGTTTTCATCAAAAGCTCCCATTCTTTGGCCAGACTGTAAACCCATTAATAAGTGATGATGAATTGCTACTGGCTTCTTCCTTCCAAATTCTTCTACTATCTCTCTAACAAGCATATTAACTTTTCTTTGGTCCATTCCCAATTGGCAAATGTCAACTCCTTTTTTATCGTTAAGCATTAAAACATCGGTAGCTTGCATTAAAGGATAGATTATTAAAGAAGGGTTTTTAACTTCAGCTTCTTGTCTTCCAGCAACTGTAACTGCTCTTAGAGTTCTCTTTATTGTAACAAGCTTTGAAATTCTTAAAAAAGTTTCCCAGTATTCACTATCTTTAATTAAATCGCTTGCCCAAACAATTTTTATTTTGCTTACATCTAAGCCAGAAGCTTTCCAACCTTCTATGAAATATTCTCCAGCTTTTTTTATTAACTCTATATTTCCACCTAATTTATTATTCAAATAAGCAAACCAGTCTGCAATGTAAATTATGAAGTCAATTTTTGCATCCAAAAAATCTTTAAGCTTTATAGTCCTTAATAATCCAGTACCAATGTGCATTAAGCCACTTGGTTCAAAACCATCATAAGCAACAATTTTTTCCTTAGTTTTAAGCAATTCTATTAATTCTTCTTCCGTTACAATTTCTTCAGTTGGGTCTCTTTTTATCAATTCCAATCTTTCTTCCCAATCCATAAATTGCAATTGTAGGTTGATTTTAAAAGGCTGATGGACTATTCTTAATCCTATGGAACTTATTAAGGAAATAAATTTGATATTCAAATTTATGTATGGCCGCGATAGCGTAGCCTGGTTAGCGCGGGGGCCTGTGGAGCCCTATGCCCGGGTTCAAATCCCGGTCGCGGCCCTTTTTAATTGTCCAAAACTTAAAACTTACTCAAACAAAAATCTATAATGAATTCTAAAGATTTACTTTCACTTCCCATAGAAGAAGTTTACAAAATGTTGCAAACTAGCGAAAATGGTTTGAGTGAAGAAGATGCCAAAAGAAGATTGGAAATTTATGGTTATAATGAAATAAGAAAGAAAAAAATTCCAGCAATTAAAAAATTTCTTTCACATTTCACCAATCCAATAACAATAATTTTGATTTTTGCTGCAATAATATCTTTTTACTTGGGAGAAAAAATTGACGCTTCAATAATTTTCTCCATAATTTTGTTAAGCGTAATTATAGATTTTATTCAAGAAGAAAAAGCAAGTAAAGCAGCTGAAATGTTGAAAGAAAAAGTAGCCATTACATCTTCTGTTTTAAGGAATGGTATAAAAAAAGAAATAAAAGCTAAAGAAATTGTTCCTGGAGATATTGTTTTATTATCAGCTGGAGATATTGTTCCTGCTGACTGTAGAGTAATTTCAGCTAAGGATTTTTTCGTTGATGAATCTTCGTTAACAGGAGAAAGTTATCCAGTAGAAAAGAACAGCGAAATTGGAAAAAACTTTTTGTACATGGGAAGTTCTGTTATAAGTGGAACTGCTACTTGCATTGTTATTAACACTGGAGAAAAGACAGAATACGGAAAAATTGTTAAAGACGTTCAAGTCACTTACGAAACTGAATATGAGAGAAACTTAAGAAGATTTGGATACATGCTTCTTGAAATAACCTTCTTACTAATTATTTTTATATTCTTCATTAATTCACTTTTTAGAAGAAGCATTTTAGAATCTCTACTTTTTTCTTTAGCATTAGCCGTTGGTTTAACTCCACAACTTTTGCCTTTAATTTCTACTTTAACTCTTTCAACTGGATCAATAAGAATGAGCAAAAAAGGAGCAATTGTAAAAAGGCTTCCATCGATTTACAATTTTGGAGCAATGGATGTTTTATGCATAGATAAAACTGGGACTTTAACTCAAAACAAAATAACATTAGTTAAATACGTCAATCCAGAAGGTAAGGAAGATGAAAATGTTTTTGAATTTTCTTATGTAAATTCCTATTATCAAACTGGGATAAAAAATCCTTTAGACGATGCAATTCTTTCTCATAAAAAAATTGAGTTAGATTGGAAAAAGATCGACGAAATTCCTTTCGATCATACCAGGAGAAGAAGCTCAATAGTTGTAGAAAAAGATGGAAAAATTTTGCTAATAACGAAAGGTAGCTATGAAGAAATATTATCAGTTTGCTCTAGAGTTAAAATTGGGAATGATATTTTTGAAATGAATAAGAAAACGATAAGCAAAATGAGAAAAGTTGCGGAAAAACTTTCTTCAGAAGGTTTCAGAGTTCTAGCAGTTTGTTTTAAAGAAGTAGAAAAAAAAGAAGTATATTCTAAGGAAGATGAAAACGATATGACTCTTTTAGGATTTTTAGCATTTTTTGATCCTCCAAAAGAAAGCGCAAAAGAAGCTTTAAAGTTAGTTGAAGAATACGGAATTAAAATAAAAATTTTGACTGGAGACGATTTGCTAGTGACTAAAAAAGTTTGCGAAGATTTGGGATTTAAAATAGAAGGGATTGTTAAAGGTAGTGAAATAGAGAATTTAGAAGATGAAGCTTTAGAAAGAATTGTAGAAAAAAACAATGTTTTTGTAAAAGTTACTCCTTCTCAAAAGAGCAGAATAGTAAAAGCTTTAAGAAAAAGACATGTAGTTGGATTTTTGGGAGACGGCGTTAACGATGCTTCTTCAATAAAAGCCGCAGATGTTGGTATTTCTGTTAATAATGCAGTTGATATTGCAAAAGAATCTGCGGATATAATTTTAACTAACGATGATTTGAAAATATTGCTAGATGGCGTTATAGAAGGAAGAAAAACTATTGTAAATACGAAAAAGTACATAAAGATGAATGTTAGCTCTAACTTTGGAAATATGCTAAGCGTTGCAATTGGATCTTTATTTTTACCATTTTTACCTATGCTACCAACTCAAATTCTTTTAAACAACTTTTTATACGATACTTCTCAGTTAACATTGCCTTTAGATAAAGTTGATGACAATGAAATTAAAAAACCAAATAAATTGGATATCAACTTACTTAAAAAATTCTTAATGATATTTGGTCCAATAAGTTCTATTTTTGATTTATTGATGTTCATAATGCTATTAAAAGTTTTTACTGTATCTGAAGCTCTATTTCAAACTACTTGGTTTGTAGAATCAATTCTTACCCAAACGCTAGTTATATTTTCTTTGAGAACATCAAAAGTTCCATTCATAAAAAGTAAGCCATACAAACTTCTAACAATAAACAACTTATTAATTTCCATTTTTGCAATATTAATTCCATTTCTGCCTATAGCAATCCTATTTAAATTTGTAGTAATTCCCTTTCACTTATATTTAATTGTTTTTTCGATAGTAGCTGTTTACCTAGCAATTGTGGAAATTGTTAAAAAGTTTTTCTATTCAAAATTTAAAGAGTAAAAAAATAAAATTCAAAAAAATTCATGAATGTGATATTTATAGGTCCTGCTGGAAGTGGAAAGACTAGTCTAGTTAAAGCTTTTAGCGAATGGATAAAAGAAAATAGGAAAAATGAAGTTGCTTGCATAAATTTAGATCCTGGCGTTGACTATTTACCTTATAAAGCAAGTTTTGATATAAGAGAACTTTTTACTGTTGAAAAAATAATGAAAGAGGAAAATTTGGGGCCAAACGGAGCTTTAGTAATAGCAATTGAAAAATTGATTGAAAACAAAGAAAATATCAAGAAGATAATAGAAGGAATAGATGCGGATTTCAAACTTGTAGATTTGCCAGGTCAATTGGAGCCATTTATTTTTCATAGGGGCTATGAAATAGTAAAAATTTTTGATATTAAAAGAACTCTTGGCCTATTTTTAATTCCTGCAGAACTTTTAACTGCTAGAGGAATAATTATAGCAGAATTTATCAGTTTAGCTACAAGATTAAGGTTGGAAATTCCTACAATTAATATTTTAACAAAGAGCGATTTGTTAGAAAACAAAAATGTTGAAGAATTATTTAAAAACTATTCAAAACTCAGAAAAGAAATAGAAAAAGAAGAAGGTGGCTTAGAAAAAGATTTAATCATTTCTCTAGCAAAATTTACTAGCAAAGTAATTAAAGAACAAAGAATAATAAAGACTTCTGCAAAAACAAAAGAAGGTTTAGATGAACTTTATGATATTTGCCATGAAATTTTTTGTAGTTGTGGAGATATTAGCTAGCTAATCTCCTTTTATTACTGCTATTGGTCTTAATCTAACAATCTTTCTTGCAATTCCTGCTTTTTCGCAAACTTCAGCAACATCATCTACATTCTTGTAAGCTTCTGGTGCCTCCTCTGCCACTCCTTTCCAACTATGAGCCCTAACTAAAATTCCTTTTTGTTCCAATCTTCTAGCTACTTCCTCCCCTCTTGTAGTCTTTACCATTTTTGCTCTTGAAGAAACTCTTCCCGCACCATGAGCAATAGAAGCAAAAGTTATTTTTTCAGCCTTTTCTGTTCCTATCATTATATAGCTTGCAGTCCCCATTGATCCTGGTAACAATACTGGTTGACCTATTCCTTTATATTTAGATGGTACATCTGGCCAGTTTGGACCAAAAGCTCTAGTTGCCCCTTTTCTATGAACCAAAACTTTCATTTTTTTACCATCTATTTCATGTTCTTCTAACTTAGCCATGTTATGAGTGATGTCATAAATTAAATGCAAGCCTAATTTTTCTGCATCTTTCTTGAAAACTTTTTCAAAACTCTCTCTGACCCAATGCATTATCATTTGTCTATTAGCAAAAGCAAAATTTGCTGCAGCATTCATCGCTCCAAAATAATCATAAAATGTTTTAGAGCCGCTTGGAGCAAAAGCCAATTCTCTATCGGGTAATTTTCTAAGTAAATCTTTATGCTCTCTTTCTATTATCTGCAAATAATCAGTAGCAACTTGATGGCCCAGACCACGTGAACCAGTATGTATCATAACTGTAACTTGATTTTCTTTTTCAATTCCAAAAATCCTAGCAATATCTGGATAATAAATTTTATCAACGACTTGAATCTCTAAAAAGTGATTACCAGAACCTAAAGTTCCTAATTGATCTCTTCCTCTGCTAATTGCTTTTTGCGAAACCTTTTCTGGTTGAGCATATTTTTCTTCACTACCTTTATCCTCAATATATTCTAAATCTTCTTTCCATCCATAACCATTTTCAACTGCCCATTTTGCACCATATTTTAGTACATCATGCATTTTTTCGGATGCAAGCTTAATTGCCCCTCCCTTACCTACACCAGCTGGAACTGCTTTAAAGATTTCTTCAACTAATTGTTTTAAATAAGGCTTAATTTCTTCGTAATCAAAATTTGTTTTAAGAACTCTTACTCCACAGTTAATGTCAAAACCCACTCCTCCTGGTGATATTCCACCTTCTTCGTAGCTTATGGCAGCTACACCGCCTATGCAAAAACCGTAACCAAAATGCATGTCTGGCATTGCTAAAGACCATTTTTGTATTCCTGGTAAAAAAGCTACATTGGCAACTTGTTCTATTGCCCCTTCTTCAACTTCTTTCAAAAGTTTTTCTGAAAGAAAAAGCCTTCCAGGGACTCTCATTCCAGGCTTTGCATCTTTTGGTAATTCCCATTCATAATCGTTAATTTTTTTCAACTTTTCTTTCAAACTAATTTTTACCACCTTAGATTTGTTTTATTATTAAGCACGTGCAGAAATATCTGCACGCACCATTTCCGCTTCTATTACGGTGGTGCGTGCCTAAATTTTAGATTTAGGCAGACACAAACTATAACTTACATTAATTTCCTTATTTAAATCTTTTCTCTAGTGAATAATTCCTTTTTCTTTTGAACTCGAGCTTTTCTTTACATTTTACTTTATAATATTTTTAACTGAATCGTCTTTATAACGGGTTCTTCAAATAAAGCAGTAAAAGGTGCAATCTTTAGATGGTTAGAAAGTAAGAAGAAAAAAAATGAAAGAATATTTTCTGATAGTATCATGATTTTTAATCCTTCTCATATTTCTAGGTTTTTAAAAATGTTCCAAAGTTTCTTTCGAATATTGTATTACCAACTACCTTTATGAGGAGAAATTTTTCTAAGTTTTTCAACAGCTTTTGGCAAAACTTTAAGAACATAATCAACTTCTTCTTTTGTTGTAAATCTTCCCAAGCTTAATCTTAAGCTACCATGAGCTTCATGTGGCTTTAAACCAATTGCTAATAAAACATGGCTTGGTTCTAGCTTTTCAGAAGAGCATGCAGAGCCTGTAGATGCAGCAATTCCATATTCATCTAACAAGCCAATTAAAGCTTCTCCTTCGATAAAAGAAAACCAAAAGTTTGCAATATTGTAAAGCCTTTTTGTTGGATGTCCATTCAAATGAGAATTTTCTATATTTTCCAAAATTTCTTTTTCCAAATATTCTCTAAGCTTTCCAACTTTTTTACTTTCTTTTTCTCTTTCTTTCTCATAAATTTTTGCCGCTTCAGCAAAACCAACAATGCTCGCAACATTAACTGTAGAAGACCTTAGTCCAAATTCGTGACCACCACCATGAAGCAAAGGTTCAATTTTTATTCCATTTCTAATGTAAAGGAAAGCAGCTCCTTTCGGTCCATAAATTTTATGAGAGCTTGCAGTTAGTAAATCAATATTCATTTTTTCTACATCAATTTTAAGCTTGCCAAAACTTTGAGCAGCATCAGTATGGAAAATTATTCCCTTTTCTCTACAAATCTTTCCAATTTCTTCTATTGGTTCAATAGTTCCAATTTCATTGTTTGCATGCATTATTGAAACTAAAATTGTATCTTTTCTTATCAATCTTTCAAATTCATTCAAATCAACAATTCCATTTTTATCAACGCTTAAATAAGAAACTTCAAAACCTTGCTTTTTTAGCCATTCAGCAGAATTTAAAACACAATGATGCTCTATTTTTGAAACAATTATATGCTTCCCTTTCTCTCTGTTCGCAAAAGCAATTCCTTTTAAGGCAAAATTGTTACTTTCTGTTGCACTGCTTGTAAATACAATTTCGTTTGGTTTAGCATTAATAGCTTTTGCAATAGTTTCTCTTGATTTTTCCAAAGCCTCTTTTGCTTCTCTTCCAAAAGAATGCAGGCTCATAGTATTCCCAAATTTTTCTTTTAAAAAAGGTAGCATAACTTTTAAAACTCTAGCATCAATAGGAGTTGTAGCTGCATAATCCATGTAAACTTTTTTAGCTTTCATATTTACTACAATATTTGCAAATTTTTTTGTTGAAAGGAATAACAAAATCTTCTCCTTTTTGAATTTTTTTAATAGCAATTCTTACAATTTTTTCTACCATTTCTGTATTTTCAAGCTCTTTTACTTTTTCATCGTATTTTTCAGAAATATATTTGCTAACCATTGCTTGCGTTAAATTTGTTATTTTAGCTATTTCCTTCTGTTTCATACCCTTTTGATACAAACTCTTAACAATTTTTGCTTTTACTGCACTTGCAAAATATTTTGTCATAAAGTCGCATGGAAGTATCATAAAATTTTATAACCCAGTTATATTTAAGCTTTTAAATTTAAAAATAAAATGAAAAGCTATGCAAATTTATATTTTCACGTTAATAATATTTTGGAGGTGAATAAAAATTTTCCCTGTTAGATGCTTTACATGCGGAAAAGTTATTGGACATTTATGGGAAGAATACAAAAAAAGAGTTGAGAATGGAGAAGACCCCGCAAAAGTTTTAGATAGTTTGGGAGTAAAGAGATTTTGCTGCAGAAGAATTTTCTTAACTCATGTTGAAGTTTTTGATAAAGTAGCTAAATTTAAACCATGAGTGATATAATGATTTGGCCAGAAGACAGATTAACAAGGTTTGAAGTCGCAAGAATAATAAGTGCTAGAGCTTTACAAATTTCATTTGGTGCCCCAGTTTTAGTTAAAACAAAAGAAACAGATCCAATAAATATTGCAAAGGAAGAGTTTAAAAAGAAAATGATTCCAGTTACAATAAAAAGAACTTTGCCGAATGGAGAAGTAATTTTTGTTTCAATAAAAAAAGCTATTGAAAATTGGCTTGAGGAAAATAAAGGAGAAGTTTAGTTCACATGAATTCAGGAGTTTCTATTCCCAAAAGTTTTAGTCCGACATTAAAAATTTTTTGAGTCGCTTTAACTAATGTCAATCTAAATTCTTTAGCTTCCAAATTCTCTTCTTTAAGTACATTTACTTTTTCATAAAAGTTGTTGAAAACTGTTGCTAGTTCGTAAAGATAGTTAGCAAGATAGTAAGGCTTTAATTCTTTAACAATTTTTTCAATTGTTGGATAAAACTCGCTTATTTTTTTTATCAATTCTCTTTCTTCTTCTAACATTTTACCAATGTAATATCTTTCATTAAATTTCTTCGCCTTTTTTAATATTCCCAAGCATCTTGTATGAGCATATTGAATGTAAGGTCCAGTATTTCCTTCCATTCTAAGGATTTTTTCCCATTCAAAAATTATCTGGTCTTCTGGTTGAATTCTTAGGATTGAATATTTAAGAGCACCAATTGCAATTTTTCTAGAAACTATTGCAACTTTTCTTTTACTTTTTCTTGGATTCCTTTTTTCAACTTCTTCTTTTGCCCTTTTCTCTAACATGTTAACTACTTCATCAAGCAAAATTGCTCTCCCTTCCCTTGATGACATTTTTCCTTCTGGCAAATTAACATGTTCAAAAGAACAATGGTAACAATTTTTTGCAAATTCGAAGCCAAGCAATTCTAAAAGCTTAAAAAGTTGCTTGAAATAAGTTGATTGTTGAGAAGAAACAACCCAAATCGATTTATTAAGCTTAAATTTTTCAAACTTGTGAAGGGTTAAGCCTAAATCGCTTGTAAAATATAATCCAGTACCATCTGACCTTAAAATAACTGTATTTGGCAAGCCATAATCTTCTAATTTAGCAATAACTGTTCCTTCTTCACTTTTAAATGCCAAATTTTTTGCTAAAGCTAGGTAGACTAGCTCTTTACCTCTTTCTCTAAAGTTGTGTTCATAAAACCAAACATCAAATTTTATCTTAAGTTTTTTATAGGTCTGCTTAAAACCTTTAACACACCATTTTACAAGCCTATTCCAAACTTTTATTATTTCTTTATCTTTTTCAATTTCATATTTTCTCAAGATTTCTCTTGCTTTTTCTTCTAAGCTTGGATCTTTTTTTGCTTCTTCATGAAACTTTACATAAATTTCCCAAAGCCAATAATCAGGCTTTTTATCAGGTCTTTTGTCTTTATACCAAAGTAAATAAGCGGTAACCAATTTAGCAACTTGTAAGCCAGTATCATTCATGAGATTAGCTCTTATAACATCATAACCAGCAAACTCTAAAATATTGCTTAAAGCATCTCCTATAAAAGTCCCTCTTGCATGGCCAATATGCATAGAATGAACAGGATTTGGTTGAGAAAATTCAACCATAACTCTTTCTTTTTTTCCTATATCAATTTTTCTTTCTTCTAAGGCTTTCTTTAAAATTTCTTCACTGAGTTTTTCCCAGTAAATGAAAAAGTTTACATAACCATTAACTGCTTCAACTTTTAATAAAAATGGATATTTAGTAACTGGAATTTTTTTGGTTATTTCTTTTGCCAATTCTATTGGATTAACATTGAGTTTTTTTGCCAAATTGAAGCAAGGAAACGAATAATCTCCAAATTCTTTTTTTGGAGGCTCTTCTATTTCTTTTTCATTAACATCATAGCCAATTTCCTTCAAAATTTTAGAAATTTCAGCTTTCATCATTTTTTATTTAAGATTTTTATCTTTTTATTTCAAATTATTCTATGGCTAAGAAAGATAAAGTTTATATTCCGACAGGAATTGGTGGATTAATAAGGTATGGAGAAGAAGAGGAAAGTAAAATAAAATTAAAGCCAGAGCATGTTGTTTATATTTCTTTAACAGTAGCAGTTTTTGTTATTCTTATGAGAATATTATTTCATTGAAAAAGTAAGCTTCCAGCCTTCTAGGCTTTCTTCAAGCCTTTCAATTTTTATTTCTTTAATTTTTGCTTCTAGTTTTTCAAAAGTTTTTCCTTTTAAAGAAAAGGATAAGATCCATTTTCTACCGCCAGTTACTTCTATTTCAACTTTATCAAAAATTACATTTTTTCTATTGAAATAATTTAAAATTTTTTCGCCAAATTTTTGAATACATTCTTCCATATTTTTGCATTTAATGTTAAACTTGGTCGAAAATTCCTCTTTAGGATTATAGCCTTTTACATTTTCATTTATTTCTTTTAATAGGTTTTC
This sequence comes from Candidatus Aenigmatarchaeota archaeon, assembly GCA_049976365.1. Lineage (GTDB taxonomy): Archaea > Aenigmatarchaeota > Aenigmatarchaeia > CG10238-14 > SpSt-28 > SpSt-28. The sequence continues at coordinate 22,400 of JBMFIJ010000004.1, forward strand.
TATCAATTCTCTTATTGTTTTACCTTGAACTTCCATAATTGTTTTTGTAAGACAATAATAAAAGTTAAACAATGTAGAAATAGGAATAGAAATGTCCTGTTTTAAACTTTTTTACTAGCTTAAAACTGTTAAATTCGTGAGAAGCTGAAAGAATTTTTGTTCCTTTTTTCAATTCTCTTTTCAGTTTTGGCTCTAGCTTTCTGTTTATTTTTTTTGAAAGGTATGCAAATATTACAGTTGCATTAGAAAGATTAACTTTAAAGAAATCCTTATTTATAATTCTAACTTTATCATCCAACTTTTCTTTCTTGATTTTCCATTCAGCTATTTTTGAAAGTAAATAGCTTTTCTCTATCCCAATTGCTTTCGCTCCGAATTCTTTTGCAGCAATTACTAAAACCCTTCCATCGCCACATCCTAAATCATAAACAATATCTTTATCAGAAATTTTAGCAACTCTTAACATTTTTCTGATTGTGTTTTTTGGTAAAGGAACAAAGATTGCCTCATTTCTGAGCAAGTCAATCCATACTTTGAATAAAAAGACTGTAATAATTGCCAGAAATATTTTCCAAAGCATTAATAAAGTTTTCTTTTAAAATTAAGAAAGAAAGTTTAAAATGGATAAAATAGAAGAAGAGCAACTATTGAAAGCAATAATTGAAAAGCAAAGTTGGGAAGAAATTATTTACTACATTGTTAATATTGAAAAAATAGATCCTTGGAATGTAGATATTGTTAAACTTTGTGAAGGTTTCATAAGATTTATAAATTCTGTTAGAGAGTTTGACTTCAGAATTCCAGCAAAGGTAATTTTTGTAGCAGCTCTTTTGCTAAGAATGAAAGCAGAATATTTGATGATAAAAGAGGAAGAGAAAATTGAAGAAAAGGAAGAAGATATTCCAGAATTTTTAGATATTAATCCGGAAATGCTTAAACTTTCCTACCCAATAAAAAGAATACCTAAAAGACAAATCACTTTAGAAGAATTAATAGTTGCGTTGAAGAAAGCAATGGAAGTTGAAAAAAAGAAGAAGGAAAGAAGAGAAAAGCTGCAGCAAAGATTGCAAAAAGAACTGCAAATGGAGGAAGATATTGAAAAAAGAATAGAAATTGTTTGGAATAAAATAGAAGAGAAATCTAAGGAAAAGGAAAAAATAAGTTTTAGAGAGTTGGTTGATAAATGGGAAAGAATAGAAATTGTGAACAATTTTATTCCAGTTTTACATTTAGAGAAAAATGAAAAGATAAAAACGGAACAAGAAGATTTTTTCAAAGAAATTTGGATTTCTAAAAAATCATCTTGATTTCATTTCTTCTAACTCTTTCTTAAATCTTTCTATAACTCTTGGCAAATCTTTCTCTTCTACCCTTAAAACTTTTGCAGTCTCTTTCAGAATCTTTTCTTTTCTTTTCAACTCTTCCCATTCGCTCATTTTTTCAACCTCTTTTTCTCTTTTTTCCATTCTTCAAACAATTTTCTAACAGTCTCTACAACTTTATCTTCCTCAACATTCAAAATTCTTTTTACATCTTCTAAAATTTTTGCCTTTTCTCTAAGGTAATTTAAAGCAACATCCCCGCTACAAAACTCTATTCTTACAACACCATCAGCAATTCTTTTCGTTTTTAAAATCAGTATATTCCCAACTTCTTTCGTTGACTTTAACATATTATGAGTTCCGCTGCAAGCCTCAACTTCTTCCCCAACAGAAACAATTCTAACATTTTTTTCAGGAATAGCTCCACCTTGATAAATTCTAAAACCAAATTTCTTTTCAGCCTCAACTCTTGGCATATATTCTATTTTTATTGGAAAATCTTTCTCAACAATTTCATTAGCAATCTTCTCAATCTTCTCAATCTCTTCTTCGCTTAAATTTTCAAAATGTGTTATATCTAATCTTGCTTTATCTATATCAACTTCGCTACCTTCCTGCCATACCCAATTTCCAATGACTTTTCTGGCAGCATAGTTAATTATATGAGTCGCTGTATGATGTTTAGAAAGAATCATTCTTCTTTCTCTATCTATTTTACATTTAACTGTCTCTCCTTCCTTTAAGTTACAATTTTTGACTTTATGCAAAATCGTTTTACCAATTTTTATTACTTCCTCCACTTCGCAATTTCCAATAAATCCTTTATCAGAGTTTTGACCTCCTTGCTTTGGAAAGAAAGCAGTTCTATCTAAAATAATAAAATTGTCTTTAACTTTCAAAATCTTTGCTTCAAACTCAAAAATTGGCTCATAATAAAGAGGAATCGTTTCAATATCAAATTCTATTTCAATTTCTTCTTTCTTCTTTTCTTTTACTGCATGCTTTTTTTCTAACAATTCATAAAATTCTTTTGTAACTTCTATTCCTAACTGTTCTGGAGAAATTCCATGAGTCTCATAAATCTTAACTAATTCTTCAATGCTAAGCTTCTTTCCATAATTCAATTCAATTATTCTTTTCCCTCTTGATTTAGCTTCTTCAAATTTCTTCTTTTCAGCATTTATTACAGTTACAATTTCATTTTCATGTTCTTTCAATTCTGGAAAGATTGGTTTTAAATAGTCCGCATGCCATATGGCAACTTCTTCTAAATTCACATTAAATTTAAACTTATCAATCAAGTTTAGAGCTCTCCTTAATATTACTCTAAGAAAATATCCTGCTCCAGTATTACTTGGTAAACCACCATCTGAAATAGCAAATGCCAAAGATCTTGTATGGTCTAAAATTGCATACATAGCTTGAATTTTCTCAATTTTCTCTTCAAATTCTCTTTCATCAATTTTTAACTTTTTAATAATTTCCATTTTTGCATTTTTAAAGTCAACTACGTCTTCAATATTCAACTTACCAGAAATTACTGAATACTTTTTAAAAAGCTCTTTATCTATTTTTATTCCAGTTTTCTGAATGAATTTATCAATTGCGTTTCCAAAAACTGCATCATAAGCTGTTAAAGTTGCATTTGAAAACCAAGCAAGTCTTTCTAATCCCCAACCAACATCAACAACTTTTATTGGCAACTCTTTTAATCCATCCTTCCAGCTAAAATACATAAAGCCTGAATTGCTTAATTCTAAACCTAAAGAAAAAGTTTCTATGTATGGTCCTAAAGCTGAAAAATCTGGCATTGTCCACAGATCTTCAACATAAACTAGCTTTTCTTTCGGAATCTTCATCTCTTCAGTTAAAAATCTAAAATTCAATTCAATTGTTCTATCTTTCCAATAACCTTCTTTCGGATAATTGAAGGAGTGTTGTCCCGGCATGACAAAGCTAGTAAAATGTCTTCCTGTAACACCAACATTTAAAATATCATTAAATCTTAAGCAAACTTGTGGAACTATTAGAGGATTTGCTGGATACTCAAATACCATAACTCCATTATCAAACCTCTGAAAGTCTACAATAGAAGCAATGTTATAATAAATATCTTCTCTCCATCTTGCTAAAACTGGATATCTAGGAATTGAGGTATGTCCATTTTTAACAAAAAAGTCCTCCATCTTTTTCCAAATTTCTATATAGCTCATTTTTTTTGCTATTGGATTTTCAATAAAGCCATATTCTTCTCCGCATTCAGGATCCGGACAATGTTCTCTATCTTCTAAACTCCAAAATCCTTTTCCACAAATCGGACAAATTTTTCTTTTAAATCCTTCTTTTTCAAAAATAGAAACTTTCCAATATTTTTCTGGCTCCTTTTGGAAAATTTTAAGTATTTCCTTCTTCCCCACCATATACTTATATTTGGCCTCAAAATTTAAGCATGAGATGCATAGCTTGTAAGAAAAAAGCAGTTATCAACATAATAGCTCCATTTTGCGAAGAGCATTTCATAAAAAATTATGAAAATAGAATTAGAAAGACGATTAATAGATTTAAACTTATTGAGAAAAACGATAGAGTATTAGTTGCTATTTCTGGCGGAAAAGATAGTATGGCTTTATCTTATTTTCTTTCTAAGTTGAGAAATGAAATTGATTTTGTTTTAGAAGCATTATTTATCAACATTCCTTTTTGTATGAAAGAGGAGAATCTAAAAATTGTTAAAGAATTCTGCAATAAGAATAACATTAATCTTCATGTTGTTACTTTTGAAGATTATGGTATAGATTTTAAAAAACTTTTTAAATTGAGAAGACCAATTTGCTCAACTTGTGGAATGATAAAAAGGTATATAATGAATAAGTTTGCCCGAGAAAATGGTTTCAACAAGCTAGCAACTGGTCATTGTTCAAATGACATTTCTCTCTTTTTCCTCAAAAATTTGATTTCTCAAAAGTTTGAGTGGAATGCTAAGCTAAAGCCTTTAATTCCTTCTACCCATCCAAAATTAATATCTAAAATAAGACCTCTTTTTGAGGTTAGCGAAGAGGAAAACGAACTATATTGTAAGTTAAATAAAATAGAATTTTCTTCTTTTTGTTCTTATGCAAAAATAGAAGCTCTAAGGAAGGATAAAATTAAAAAGATTTTAAATGAATCTAAAAAAATTATCCCAGACATTTCAATAAAAATTTCTAAGTCTTTGGAAAAAATTAACATTAATTATCAAGAAAATATTAGAGAATGTAAAATTTGTGGAGAACCAACTAGTGGCGAAATTTGTGGAGTTTGTAAGTTAAAGCAAAAGATTTCAAATATAGATTAAAAATTTTAACGTGAAATTTAAGAAATTTTATGGGCTCGTAGCTTAGCCTGGTGGAGCACCCGCCTTATATGGCGATGCTCCTAAGAGAGCGGGGGGTCGAGGGTTCAAATCCCTCCGAGCCCAATTAGACAAATCTTCCCCTCTCAAAAAACAAATCTCCTTCTTAATTCTTTTTCTCTTTCAGAAGAAAAGGTTTCAGAAATAGCTCAAAAATTTTATTTTTGAAATTAATTTAAATAATGGATGAAGAAAAGAAAGTTTCTTGGCCTGTTATCATTGGCGTTCTTCTTGGAGCATTCTTTATAGTTATTCTAGTCTTATCTTCATTAAACACAACATCACCAACAACATCATCTTCAGGTCTTCAAGTAAAAGTTTTCAATAATTTGACATTAAAATCAGGATCTTATTTTACTTTCAATTCAACAATTTATAATCCATATAACATTAGCTTACAAAATGTTAGAGTTTGGCTTTATTCAGGCTCTATTTTTACTTTTTCAAATTTACCTTTAGATAATTACACAACAATTAGAACCTTTAATTATCTATATCCTAAAGAATCGCTTTCATATGTTTTTTCAAACATAAAAGTTGAGAGTTTATCAACACAGATGAAGAAAATTCCAATATATCTTTATGTTTTATACTACTTAGAAGTTCCTCAAAATTTCATTATAAATGCAGTAAGAAATGACAGTTTACAAAAATATGGAGGAAAAGAAAATATGGGAATGTTTTATACTAGTTTAAAATCACCAATTTCCATATCTTTCAACTACGATAAAAACAATTTCATTTATTCTAAGGGAAAAAATGAAGTAGCTAAGTTTAGCATAGTAATAAGAAATAGTGTTGAAGGTGAGGCAACGTGCAAAGATAACTTAAGAATTTTAATGAAAGCTAATGATAATCTTTCATGTAAAATTTTAAACAAAACTCTAACTGGAAGTTTTGAAATTTATTATCCTCTTTCTTCTGGCTTTTATTATAATGATAAGATAGAAATACCATGCAACTACACTCTTAGTTATTTGAATAATAAGGAATTTGATTCATCTAATTTTGTTCTAAGAGTTTCTTGCAACTATTTAGAAAGTAAGAAGTTCTATTTTGATATTGTTCCTTAAATCTACTTGAATACCTCTTCTTTTATTCTTCTTAATGGTTGATACTTCCAAAACGCTAAAAACAATACAATGAATATTGTTAAAGCTAATGCCAAAGATACATCTATAGGATTAATTTTTGTTGTTATTGGTAAAACAGTTTTTTTACCAATTTCTAAAGCTGAAGGAGCGTAAAAACTTATTGTTCCTTTCCCAACTAAAGTAAAAGTATAAGTTCCACTGGCATTGCAAGGTACAGAAGCAACAATAGTTACAACTTTTGTTTCATTAGAATCTAAGCTAATCCTTTGTGGAACTCTTATCCAATTTGATATTTCTCCTTCTACACTAAGCTCAACATCTCCTTTGTTTCCTTGATTAGTTATTGTAATGAAAATTGGGTTATCCTTACAAGCTTCCACATTATAAATTTCTTTAATTTGAATTATTGGTAGTTCTCTTTTAGCAAGGCATACTCCATACAAGCAACCATAAGGGCAAAAATCTAATATCCTATAGCCAATTGTTCCATCAGTTTCTCTAACTTTTGCTATTACATAATTTCCTTGACAGTTTCTTTCCAAGACTTGAAAAGATTGAGCTAAAGACACATTCAACAAAGCTACTAAAAATGCAAGCAGTAATATTTTCTTCATGATAGTAAATTGGTACGAAAAGCTTAAATACCTTACGCTTCATCTTAGGGAGTAAACCACTCAATTTCATAATATTTGTTTTCAGATCCTGGCAATTCAATTCTGTTTGCTAAATAGTAAGTTATGCTTGTTTCTCTATCATTAATTGCAACTAGCAATCTTAAACCTAACTCATCAGCTCTATCTAAAGCGCTTGCTAGCATTTTTCCGCTTAGGTTTTCATCTTCGTTTAAAGATAAAACTAGAAAAGATGGATTGTCTTTATCAGGTCTTTCAACTTGATTTCCTCCTTTTCTATGCCAAGCGACAAAATCAATTGGAGTCTTTTCCCTTAAATAATCTTCCTTTTTCATACCAGGAATTGCCATTATAAAAGTTTTTCTTACACTATGAGCAACTCTTATTGCTCTTGACCATTCGCTCATTGGCATGCTAACTTCTTTTGGAAAAACATGAATTACATGTTTTGAGTGCTGCCATTCTTTTTTGTTAGAAACTGGTTTTGCTCCAGGAAAATAAATTCTGAAATGGGTCCCAAATTTAAAACCAGTTTTAAGAATAAATCCTTTGTCTCTCCAATCTTCATAAACTTCTAACATTCTAGAAGCAAATGGTATTCTCCTTTCAACCTCTTTCAAAATTTCTTCAAACTCTAAATTTTCTCCAGTTTGCAAATCTTTAACTTCTATGCCTCTTTTTGAGAGATAAAGAGTTTCAATTGGATCTATAGTTAAAGAGTTTCCTCTTTCAATATTTTTATAAACTCCCCACTGACCAAACCAATAATTTTCAAAAAATCTTCTAGCTTCACTACCAAAGGCTAAAGAATAGCATTCTTCTCTTATGAAAAATAGAGGAAAATTAATTTTGAAAGAAAATGAGGTTGCAGGATATTTTTTTATTGGACTCTTTCCAAAATTTTTCATCTCTATTCTTTCCGGAAAACTTATGAATAAGCCTCTATCTTTCCAATCTCTATAAACGCTATATTTAACAAAATTCCATGGAGAGTAAAATTTTTGAAAAACTTTTGAAAGAGGCAAAATTTCATTTCCATCATAAACTTTCGCTTTTCTTATATTAGCCAAATACAGAACTTCAACTGGATTTAAATAAATTTTATTTCCTTTTGCCTCTCCAATAAAACTTTCTTTTAGAGACTGATTATTAGAGAAAGCATTTCCATTTTCTAGATAAATGTTTATTTCTTCTTTTTCAATTTTCATTTTACTTCCCTTAAAGCACAATCTATTGGCTGATAAACCATTAGCTCGCATATTAAATCAATTGTTTGATTCAAGTTTGGATTATAAATTTCTCTCGAACCCCTTAAACTTTCTATTTTCAAGAATCTTTCTTTACCATTTTTTTCAATAACATACAAAGGGTAATTGCTTGAAATTCTTTCTAAATAGCTTTTAACTTCATCAAAGGAATTTTCAAAAGTTATGTAAGCTATTGTAAAACCTTTTGAGATTGCTAAAAGTTTTTCTTCATTCGTTATATTGGTTAAAATTCTCTCTTTAGGTAAAGTAACCTCTTCTTGCCTATAAGAAAATTTGGAAGTGTATGAATAGCTAAAAGTAGAGAGAATCATGATTGCACTAAGCAAGATCATTATTAGCGAAGATTTTTTTACTTTCATAAAAAGTAGTTCAATCAAGAATTAAAATGTTTTTTCCAATTAATATTATGCTAGAAAGTTTGATAAGCGTTAAAGAAGGATTAAAAAGCACCTTTAGTATTTTTTATTTCTCCTCTCTCATAACTCTCGTTTCCTTTATAATCTCTTTTCTAATTTTTAAACAAGATGTAGGCCTTTATACAGTCTTTTTCATAACTTTTGGGCTAACTCCTTTTATGTATAAGCTAAATTTATACGTAGGAAAAAAAGAATTTAGCGCGGAAGAAAGAAGGAAGAGGAGCTTTTTATCGTTTTATAGAGAAATAATTCTTTCTTATGCCGCAGTTTTTTCCGGGATAACCTTAGTTTTATCTCTTTTATATCTCCTTTTGCCCTATGAAATTTCTGAGAGAACTTTCAAAACGCAAATTGAAGAAATAAAAGCAATAAGAGGATATTTTTCTTTTGGCGGAACCTTCCAAACAATATTTATAAATAATGTTGGAGTTTTATTCCTTTCATTCCTCCTTTCATTCTTATACGGTTCTGGAGCTATATTTATCTTATCTTGGAATGCTTCTATATTGGCAACAGCTATTGGCATGACCGCAAAAACATTAGGCGGAATAAAAGCTTTACCTTTAGCTGCTATGGTTTACTTTCCTCATGGTAGTTTAGAAATTTTAGCATACTTTTTGGCTGCTATTGCTGGCGGAATAGTTTCCTATTTTTCCCTGAAAGAAAAATTGGAAAGATATGTTTTAGAAGATGCATTTTTCCTCCTTTCTTTAGGAATCTTCCTTTTATTAATAGCAGCTGCAATAGAAACTTTATCTATGCTACTTTAAAATTTAGGAAGAGAAGTATATAGCAGGTTTTAGCGGTGTAGCTTGCTTTCTTTTCTCTATTTGAGTTCTTTCTTCTTCTACTATGAAAATTTTAACTTTTTCCTCTTTTTCCAAAAATTCTTTAGCTTCTTTCAGTATTTTCAATTGTTCTCTTTTACCAATTATTTCTTCAGTAGTTTTTTGAGCTATTTTATTGTAAAACTTTGCAACTTCTTCTTTTTCTTCGAATTTTTTTATTATTTCTTCCAACTTAACTCCTTTATTTATCATATTAAAAACTTCAAACTTCCAGTCGGAAGCTACTATTATATAAGCTTCTTTTGGCTGAATTTGAGTAATCTTTTTTATTTCCCTTATATCTTCCAAAACTTTATTAACAAATTCTTCTCTCTTTATTGCCTTTTCATCTATTTTTTCAATTTTTGGATATCCAGCTTCAAAAACAAAATTTTTGTTTCCAAGCATTTTCCACAATTCTTCTGCTATATGCGGAATTAATGGAGAAACACAAATAACAAATTTTTCTAAGGAATATCTCAATATTTTTTTATTGGCTTTTTCAATTCCTCCAACTCTTTTTAAATACCATTCTAAGTCGTTCAAAAATTCAAAAAATAGAAGCTGTGAAGCTGTTCTAAATTTAAGCTGTTCATAAGCATTTTCAGCCTCTTTTACAATTTTATTGATTTTTGATTCTAAGAACAAATCTATGTTTCTTAATTCAGAAGATTTAGCATTTTTCATTTTTTCAATAACTTCAAAAACAAAATTTATTCTAGAGAGAAAAACTTTTATGTTTTCTCCTCTCCAATCGGCATCACTTAAATCTTCAGCAGAAGAAATAATGTTAATTCTTGTTAAATCAGTTCCAATATCTTTTAGCAATCTAGACAAAGGAATAACATTACCTTTACTTTTGCTCATTTTTTCTCCGCCTACATTAACAAAACCATTGACAGCTATCGCTCTAGGCCAATATTTTTCATTTTCCCATATTGCTGTGTGATGGAAAAGATAAAATGTTAAGTGATTCTGAACTAAGTCTTTTCCAGAAGTTCTCATATCAACTGGATAAAAGTATTCAAATTCTTTTCTCATCTCTTTTAACAATTTTTCATTAATTTTGTGTTTTTTTGCTATTTCTTTAACATTTCCTTTGTTCAAAAATATGAAATCAAAAATTTCGTCATCTATTTTTTCTACTGGTATTTTTTTAAGAATATGATAAATTGTGTAAAATGCCATGTAAATTGTTGAATCGCTCAAAGTTTCAACAATCCATTCTTTATCCCAAGGTAACTTTGTTCCCAAACCAGTTTTTCTTGCACATGCCTTATTTTCAAGCCAATCTATAGTGTTAAGAAATTGTTGCCTAATTTCTTCTGGATAAAAGATCATTTTTTGTACAAGCTTTCTAACTTTATTTTTCCATTCTTCATCTGAAAATTTCAAGAACCATTGATTTTCCAAAATTTTTACATGACATCTAGTTTTACATCTACAAATAACAATTCCAGTAATTTCCCAAATGTAATCCAAAGCATTTAATGATTTTAAAAGAGAGACAACTTTTTCCTTTGAATCTTTAACTGGTAAACCCTTAAATGGATCAACAATCATTTTTCCCTTATGAAATTCTTTTTTGTAAACCTCTTGAGTCGCCAATTCTAATTTTTCTGTTTCTTTTTGATTTTTGATATCGTAATCTCTACAAGCTTTTTCAGCAGGAATCCCTTTATAATCTTCTATTTCTATAATTTGTTTCGGAACAATTTTATCAAGGTTAAACTTTTTCCTAGCTTCTTCATCTTTTTTCAAATCTTCTAATGCAATATAATCGTAAGGAGCATGAGCAGGAACAGACATAACAATTCCAGTTCCAACTTCTAAATCAATAAAGTCAGCTGGTAAAATTGGAACTTTCTCTTTTGTTATCAAATTTTCAGCATATTTTCCAATGAGCAAATTTGAATTAACTTTCCCTATCGTTTCAACTTTTCTCAGTTGATCTCTAAGTTTTTCTTCAGTTTTTTTACTTACAAGCCAAACTTCATTATCGATTTTAATCCATAAATATTCTTCATTAGGTTTAATCCAAATATTTGTTACACCAAAGACTGTTTCCGGCCTTAAAGTTGCGCAAGGTAAAATCTCTCCAGATTCTAATTTAAATTTTATAATGTAAAACTGAATGGGACTTTCTCCTTCTCCCTTTAATCTATCGTGATCTCCAGTTGGGCTTTGACAATGTGGACACCAAACTACTGGATGAGTTCCTTGAACTACATATCCTTTTTTCTTTAAAGTATTATACTGCCATTCTATGAATTTATTGTAGTGAGGAGTTATTGCAGTTATAAAAGTTCTTCTCCAATCAATGCTTAACCCAGCTTTTTTTAAATTTTCAATCCATTTTTTCATCCAGTATCTTGCTGTAAACTCAGCTCCTCTTTCAATAAAATTTTTTATATCCTTATCAGTAGCTCCAAAAAGTTTAAAAGTTTCAATTTGTGCTTCATCGTTTTCTTTCAATCTTTCAATAGCTCCTAAAATTGGTTCTCCGGTTGCATGAAAACCTTGAGGAAAAAGGACATTATAGCCTTGCAATCTTTTGAACCTTGCATAAGAATCTGCTCTGAAAAAACTGAAAGTGTGACCAACATGGGGAGCACCATTAACATAGGGATAGGGAAATGTTATGAAGAACTTTCTCTTTTTGTTTACATTTGCTTCAAAAGCTTTTTTCTTTTCCCACTCCTTTTGCCATTTTTTCTCTATTTTTTTAATTTTCTCAATCGAAAGTTCCATTTTTTATTTTTAAGTTCGAAAATTTAAAGCTATTTTAAGAAATTGGTTTTAGATAAATATAACTTTAGGAAAACATTTTTTTCTCTCAGCAATAAGCAAAAATTAATACCATTGTTTTTATTTTTTAGTAGGAAAGAATCAAAAATGATTACCATATCTGCTTCTTTCTACGAGTATTTCATTTTTGATAAAGAAACTCAAAAAATTTATAATTTGAAAAAAATTAGAATATGCGATGAACCCAAGCTAGCCCCCGTTTAGAAAGGGGAAAGCTCAGCTTGGATAGAGCGGCACCCTTCTATCGAGAAGGTTTGACGAAAGGATGAGAGGTGACGGTCGCGGGTTCAAATCCCGCCGGGGGCGTGAAGAAAAAAGTTCAGCGTCCATCGGGTTTAAAAATACTGACTACTCTTCTCTTTACATGGAAGATTGGAAGAAAGATTTTGAGAGAAAGCTAGAGAAATTGGAAAACGCAAACTTTAATTCAGAAAACAAGAAAATTGTTATTGAATATGTTAAGTTTAAACAAAGCCAAAACTTAAGCTACCATAGGCTAACAAGAGTTTTAGATTTCCTTTGGCAT
>JBMFIJ010000005.1:0-29968 GCA_049976365.1 Candidatus Aenigmatarchaeota archaeon
ATTTATATCTTATACATTGATCAGGAGGGCAAGTATAAGTGCATGAATTTCCATCAGTGGTACAAGCTAAAGTGCAATATCCATTAACGCATTTATAATAACCTTGACATTCTCCGCTTCCACAAGTTCCACAATCGCTATTTGAAGTACAACCACCGTAATAATCTGCATACGGAGCTTTAACAATTTTAAGAATTGTAGGAAGAATGAAAATCAGAAAAAAATTGAAAGAACTAAAATTTGTTTTTTGTTCATGCTATCTCCCCCTCTAATTCATAAGCCCCTATTCCTTATTGATTTAAATACAAAAAACAAAGATTAAGAATGATAATTGGCTATACATTTGATAGCATAGAAGCAAAAAGAGAGAAAGAGCTTCAAGGAAGAGTAGATATTTCCTCAACCCAAAAAATTGTTTCAGTAGAAGAAAAAGAAGTAGTTATTGGAGAGAAAAGAAAAGTTTTAGAAATTGGTTTTGAATTTTTGGTTGAATATAAGGAAAATTTTGGCAGCATTCTCATGAAAGGTAAAGTTCTTTATGACAGTAAAGATATGAAAGAAATATTGAAAAATTGGAAAAAAGATCAAAATTTACCGCAAGAAGTTGACATGGAAGTTAAAAATTTTCTCTTTAAAAAGTGTTTGACTTTAGCTATATTAATTGCTGATGAATTAAGGCTGCCTTCTCCCTTACCTTTTCCAATGGTTGTTCCTAAGAAAGAAGAAAGGTATATAGGATAAATATGATTGAATGGTATGCTATTGTTAAAACATTTAGCTATTTTGGAATTTTTCTTGCTAGCTTAATTTCTTCTTCAACAATCTTTTTACCAATGCCAATTTATGCCCTGATAATACTAGCATCTACTACCTTAGGAATGAATCCTTTTTTAGTAGCTTTATCAGCAGCTATTGGAATGAGTTTGGGTGAACTGACTAGTTATTTTATGGGTTTAGGAGGAAATGTCATCTTTCATAAAAAGAAATTTATAAAAAGTTTTAACAAATTTTTCAAAAAGTATGGTTTTATATCAATAGCTATAACTGCCTTTCTTCCTTTTCCTTTTGACATAGTAGGAATTTTAGCTGGAATGGGAAGATATGAAATAAAAAAGTTTCTTATTGCAACTTTTATAGGAAAATTTTTCAAATCCTTGCTAATTTCTTTAGTTGGTTATGGAATTAGAGAAATAGTTTATTGGGTCTATTAAACTAAGATTTTTGTTTGATGTTAAAAAATTTATCGGCTTTAAAATTTATTTAAAAGTAATATAATTTTCTTATGCCATCAATTACTTTTTCCTTTCAAGTGCATCAACCAATAAGAATCGCTCATTTCCAAGCAAACGGTTTTATTGAAAAAAGAAACCTTTTCAACGCTTATTTTAATGAAGGCTTAGACAAATGGATTTTTGATAGAGTAGCTAATAAATGCTATTTGCCAACAAATAGAATACTGTTAGAAATTTTAGACAATTTAAAACATGAAAAGAAAAAGTTTAAAATTGGCTTTAGCCTAACCGGAACTTTTGTTGAAAGTGCAGAAAAATTTAACAAAGATGTTCTTTCAACTTTTAAGCAGTTAGCTGAAAAGAAAGAAGTTGAATTTTATGGAGAAACCTATTTTCATTCCCTAGCAAGTTTGTATGAAAGCGAAGAAGAATTCATAGAGCAAGTAGAAATGCATAAACAAATGCTTAAAGATTATTTCAACGTTACTCCAAAAGTTTTTGTTAATACAGAAATGATTTATAACAACAGAATTGCAAAAATCGTTGAAAATCTCGGCTTTAAAGCAATTTTTACAGAAGGGGCGGAAAGAATTTTAGACTGGAGAAGCCCGAATTATGTTTACATAAGAAAATATTGTTTTCCTGACGATCCTCCTCCAGAAAAAAGAATAAGAGTTCTTTTAAGAAATTATAGGTTGAGTGATGATATTGGTTATAGATTTTCAGCAAGAAATTGGGATCAATGGCCTTTAACTGCAGAAAAATATGCTGCTTGGTTAAACGCAACTCAAGGCCAATTAATAAACATTTTCATGGATTATGAAACTTTTGGAGAACATCAGCCAGAAGAAACTGGAATATTTTGGTTTTTGAAAGCTTTGCCTTACATGGTTTTAAAATATGACAATTTAGAATTTTTGAAAGCGAGCGAAGCAATAGAAAAATATCAGCCAATAGGAGAAATTGACGTTTTTGAATTCTCAACTTTATCTTGGGCTGATATGGAAAGAGATGTTTCTGCTTGGCTTGGAAACAAAATGCAACAAATTGCTTTTAACGAAGTTAAAAATCTGGAAAAAATTGTTAAAAAGATTAAAGATCCTGAGCTTCTAAAAATTTGGCGTTTATTGCAACAAAGCGACCATTATTATTACATTTGCAATAAATGGTGGAGTGATGGAGATGTTCACAAATATTTTAGCAGCTTTGGAACTCCAGAAGAAGCTTTTGCAAATTTCATGGGAATTTTAGCAGATTTTAAAGCAAGATTGCAAATAGAGCAAAGTACTTTATTTTCAAAAGAGAAATAAAAGAATGAAAGCTAGTATAGCTGGCTCAATAGTTACTGATATAACAATTTATCCTGCGAGAGAGTTCAAGCTTTTTAAAGATTTTCTTGCTTTTCCTTTTGACTACAAAATTCAAATAGATAAAATTTCTTTGGATGTTGGTGGCTCAGGTTTTAACATTGCAAAAGTTTTATCATTTTTGAAAAACAAAGTTGAATTTTTCGGAAAAGTCGGAAATGATTCTTATGGTGAAAAAATTTTAAAGGCGATGGAAGAAAATAAGGTTTCTACGAAAAATGTTAAAGTTGTTGATGGAATGAGTGGATTTTCACTAATTTTTCTTTTTAGAGGCGAAAAGACAATAATAACTTATAGAGGAGCTAATAATTTGCTTTCAGAAAAAGATATTGATGAAAAAACAATAAAAAATTCTGACTGTTTTATTTTCACAAGTATGATAAGCAATCAAAACATAAAATTCTTAAGAAAAGCGACAGAAATTGCTAGAGAGAATGATGTTAAAATTGTTTGCAATCCTAGCATTGCAATGGTCGATTATCAAAAAAATTCTCTCTTAGAATTAATGAAAAAATCAGATTTTGTTATAATGAACAAAAAAGAAGCAATGAAGCTAACAAAAGCGAACAATCCAATAAAAGCAGCAAAAAAATTAAAAAAAGTTAGCAATTCTACTGTTATAGTAACGCTTGGTAAAAAAGGTTCTTTATTATTCGAAGAAAAAATAAAAATTTTCAAGTCCTTTAAAGTAAAAGTTGTTGATACAACTGGTGCTGGAGATTCTTTTACAGCAGCTTTTATTCACTCTTTCTTTAAAACAAAAGAGCTAGATTATTCAATGAAATTCGCAAATGCATATGCTGCTTTAAAAATTAGTAAAGGAAAAGAATTTATTCCAAGTGAAAAAGAAGTTGTTGAATTTATTGGTGAGAAAGATGTTTAGCTTTTTTGATTCAAAAGAGAAAAAAATTAAAGAAATATTGAGAGATGGAAAAGCTGTTCTTCTTGCTTTTGACCATGCTATTGAACATGGGCCTTCTTCTTATGAAGGAATTGACATTTCTCCAGAAAG
Organism: Candidatus Aenigmatarchaeota archaeon; assembly: GCA_049976365.1. Taxonomy (GTDB): domain Archaea; phylum Aenigmatarchaeota; class Aenigmatarchaeia; order CG10238-14; family SpSt-28; genus SpSt-28. The sequence goes on from JBMFIJ010000005.1 coordinate 3,612, forward strand.
AATAGCAAGAATTGCTTCGGAAGGAGAAGCAGATGGAATCATTGTTCATATTGGAGTTGCAAGAAAGATAAAAAAATTTTTAAAAAATGTTCCTTTGATTGTTAAAATAACTGCAAGAACAAGTTTAGTTTCTGATGAAAACCAAATGCAAGAAATTGTTACAAGCGTTAAAGAAGCTAGAGATGTTGGAGCAAAAGCTATTGCTTTAACTGTTTATTTTGGTTCTGAAAGAGAAAGCGAAATGTTAAGAAATTTTTCAATTGTTAAGCAAGAAGCCATTAAACATAAAATGCCAATTTTTGGATTTGCATATCCTAGAGGAAAAAAATTAAAATCAAAATATGATGAAGAGGCTATAAGGTATGCAGCAAGAGCAGGGGCAGAAATTGGATTTGATGTTGTAAAAACTTATTATACTGGCAATAAAGAAAGTTTTTCTAAAGTTGTAAAAGATTGTTTTGTTCCAGTTTTAGTTGCTGGTGGTCCAAAAATTGAAGATGAAAAAGAATTTTTAAATATTGTTAAAGATATAATGAGTGTTGGTGCTTCAGGAGTTGCAATTGGAAGAAATGTTTGGATGAGAGAAGACGAAAAAGCAATTCAACTTTTGAAAGAAATTAAAAAGGTGGTTCATTCTTGATTGTTTTAAATTTTAAAGCTTACAAAGAGGCTTGTTGTGAAAAAGCAATAAAACTTGCAAAAATTGCCAAAGAAGTTTCAAAAAAATATAAAGTCAAAATATTTGTAGCTCCCCAATTTTTGGATATTCCTCAAGTTTCAAAAATTGGAATTCCAGTTTTAAGTCAGCATGTTGACATAGAAGAAGGAAAATTTACTGGTTCAATTTCTTTCTATTCTCTAAAAAAATACAAAGTTCTTGGTTCTCTAATTAATCATTCTGAAAAGAAAGTTTCAATAGAAAAAATTAAAGAAGTTATAGAAATTGGAAAAAAGTATAACATGAAAATTTTTGCTCTAGCTTCTGACTTAAAAGAAGCTGAAGAAATTGCAAAACTAAATCCTTACTCTTTAAGTTATGAGCCACCAGAATTAATAGGAAGTGGAAAAGCTGTTTCAAAAGTTAAGCCAGATGTTGTAAAAAATTTTGTTGATTTAGTCAATAAAATAAATCCAAAAATTGTAAAGCTTTGCGGAGCTGGAATAACTAATGAAGATGATGTAAAAGCTGCTTTAGATTTAGGTGCTGATGGAATTTTAATTTCAAGCGCATTTGTTTTTTCAAAAAATCCAAGAAAATTTTTAGAAAAAATTGCAAGAATGTTTTAATAACTTTTAAAAGAATCAACAAACTTTCTATAGGAAATTTCCAAAGCTTTTATTCCTGGCAATTCTTTTCCCGAAAGATAATCTATCAAAGCTCCTCCAGCTAAACTAACATAAGAAAACTTTTCTTCTGGAATTCCAAAAACTTGCAAAGCTGAAGATGTATCGCCACCACCAATCAAAGTAAAACATTTCAAGTTAGAAATAAACTCTAAAATTTCTTTTGAAGCTAGAGAGAATGGCTGCTTCTCATACATTCCTAAAGGTCCTTTAACAATTATATATTTTGAATCCTTCAAAATTTCTTTAAATTTATCAATTGTTTTTCTACCAACATCCAAAATTAATCCTTTACTAGGAATTTTTTCAACATCATATTCTTTTCTTTCTCCATTTTCTTCAACAGCAACATCCTCTGGTAAAACAATTTGATCTTTATTTTTCTCTAAAAGTTTCTTTGCTCTTTCTTCTAAAGAAAGATAATTCAAATCTTTCAAAACTTTTCTATTGTCTTCGTTAATATCAATTCCCTTTGCATGCAAAAACAAATTTGCTGTCAAGCCGGCTAACAAAACTTTTTTCATTTCCAAATTTTTCTCAGATAAGATTCTTTCCATAACTTTTAAACAATCATCAACTTTTGCTCCAGCTAAAATAAAAGCATCCCATTTCAATTGAAATCTTGGTAAATCATGATACAATAAATTACCAATAATCCTAAACTTATCGTCAAAAGAAAAGAATGCTTTGCTTATAGATTTTAATTCTTTCTCCATCACTCTGCCAGCAATGCTTGGCAAAACAGTTGAAAATCCAACTACACTTGCATGACTTCTATGAGCAACTGAAAAACCATCTAAAACAAAATAGTCAGCTAAAGGAGCTAAATTTTTTACAATCAATGAATTTGCATGTTCTTCTATACTTTTTTCTTTTGTTTCATCCTCCAAAAATCTAACATTATCCAACAAAATTGCCTCTCCTTCTTTCAAATTTTTTATTGCATTTTTTGCTTTTTCTCCAATTATATCATTAACAAAAGTTAAAGGCCTTTCAAGATATTTGTTTAATAGCTCTGCATGTTTTTCCAAAGAAATAAAGTCTTCATCTCCTTTTCTTCCTTGATGAGCTAAAACAACAACTTTTGCTTTTTTATCTTGCAATTCTTTTATTGTATAAGCATGAGCTTTTATTCTTGGAGAATCAAAAAGCTTTTTTGAGGGAGCATCATAATAAGAATTTATATCAACTCTTACCAAAACTGTTTTTCCTTTGAAATCAAAGCAATCAAGAGTAAAATATTCCATTAAAATATTTCTCTTAAAAAATTAAAGTTTTGAAGAAAATTGAAAACAATTCTAATATTTCAAAGTAAAGAAAATCTATAGTATTAACTGAACTTACATTAGTCTGAAAGTTGTTATGAAAAACTTTCGATCCTACATTTAGGGAGAATTGAGAAAAGAGAGATTCTATCAAAGTGTCCTTTTTGTGGCGCGATAAATTCGAGACCTGAAAAGAAGAAAAGGGGAGAAAAAGGATATACTGTTGAATGTAAAAATTGTAAAAAGGTTTATAGATGCGATTATCTTGGTAGAGCATTAACAAGTTAATTTCTATAAATTAAAGTTTAGAACTAAAGATAATTATCTTTATCTCTAATGTTTTTTAGCCATTTTTTGTTTATTATCTCTTAAATTTATATCCTGTAGAACATATATTGGTGTAAATAATTCACTCAAAAAGAGCCTTTTTCTCTAAAATTATGGCTTTTCCGCCTCTATTTCTTATAAAAGAAGCAATTTCTATAAGTTTAGAAAGGTTATCTGAAAACCAAACTGAATTTTGAAATTTTTTGGCCTTAATCTTGCTCAAAAGTCTGTTAATTTTTAAGCGCAGTAGGCCACTTCCAGTGGGAAGTTTAAAGATCAAAACATACATTTGAAACAAATGTATCAAAAATATTTATACTTTTCTATTCTGTAAAATATATATCAGTGTGAATAATAATTTTAAATTGTATCTTAAAAATATATAATTGAGAATATATTTTAAATAAAATATCTACAAAAACATACTTTGGTGTGAATAAAAAAGTAAATAGATAAACTGTATAAGAATTGTTGGCTAGTGAGAGACGTTAAAGATAAAAATGTCCTATATGAGGCAGGGAAAAGAGAAAGAACAAAAAGGCCGTGAGGGATAAAGAAAGAATAAGATTTAGAAAGAGTGTCCGATATCGGACAGGCATTGGTAAAAACAGAAACTGAATTAATGTGAGTATTATAAAAGATAAAATAGGAAGTGGAAAAAGTGAGTTTAACGCGATAACAATTTAAAGTGAGAAAACATAGTAATAAATGAGTTGGATAGAGAAGCTTAAAAACTTGTTGTTTGGGAGAAAAAGTAATGAGCGATTCATCGATTCAAACGATTCGAATCGATCCGAATCGATCGCGATCGATCGATTGATTGATTCAAATCAATCAATCAATCAATCAGAAATTCCACCTCAAACTAAGCTAGAACACGTTTCACAAATCCAGGAAAAACACGTTTCACAAACTACAGGTTTACAATCAACTGAAGATAAAAAAACAATTTCCATCGAAAAAGAGTCCCTCCAACTTGGAGTCGCTGCTGGATTTGTCTCACGATCCCTACTCAATATAGAAGATTCTTTAGACAGAATAGAACATCTAATGCCAAGTAAAGAATGGATAACCATGAATTTAACAACTAAAATAGAGCAAATTCAATCAATTTTACAAGCTCTACAAGAACTTTTGTCTAAACATGAAACAAATGAAGAAAAAAGGTTTGAAGTAATTATAGAAGCAATAAATAGGTTAAAAACAACAGCATCCTCACTCCCAGAGCCTCAAAAATCAGAAATTTTATCTTCAGTAGAAACTATCAAAAAAGCTGCTATGCCTTCAAAAATGCAGAAAATTATTGAAATATTAAAAGAAAGAAAAGAGATTAGCTATGCTGAACTTGCCTCTCTTCTAAACATTACTCAAGATGGACTTAGAGGATTGCTATCAAGAATGGCTAAAGAATATGGTTACATAGAAAGATTTGAAAAAGATAACAAAGGATGGGTACGATTAAAGTCTGATTCAAGCGCTTGAAACGATTGGGATCGATTCAAATCGATGAAATCGATGAATCGCTAAAGATAAATAGATAAAAACTAAAAATCCTTTAAAAGCAGAAAACAACTCTCACTACTCAAAAATCTTATGGAATTAAAGATAAAATAAAAAAGAAAAAATTTAAGAAATTGGCCCAAAAAGAGAAAGATTTTTCAAATACTTTTTTAGAACTTCTCTCACACTCACACAGAAAAATCAAAAAACACGTTTCACAAACTAAGCATTTATTTGTGTGTTTCAAATATTTCTATGGAAGAAATCGAAAGAATATTAGGTTTAGCTAGAGAAATTGGAATTAATATAGAAAAAAACACGTTTCACAAACTATATGGAATTTACAATAATATGGAAATAGAGATAAGAGTCTCTAAATCTAAGCCTAAAAGCAAAAATCAAAAAAGAATAACTATTGTTATTTCACCATTTGTTGCCAAAAAGATAGACAAAGAGACCCTTAGAAAAATTATAGAAGAGTATAAACAACCAATTTTTATAAACAAAAACAGCTTAGAAAAAATCTTACCATCAAACCTTTTCAGAATAGTTACCTATCTTAAGGAAAATCCAAATAGCTATATAAAGAAAATTTCTGAGGACTTAAAAATTCATCCAGAGATAGTAAGAAGAAATCTACTAAAGATAAAGGATTATTTAGAAATAAGAGATTTCAGCAACTCTGGAATAAATTTACCAAAACTTCCAAAGCTTATTACGCTAAAAAAAGAAATTCCAGAGGAAAAACTGAAAGAATTGGCATCTCAAAAAGTTTCAATTGTAAAATCAAACAGAAAAAGAAAAACAGAGGAAAAATATGAAAAGATTGATAGGAAAGAAGCTATTTACAAAATTTTAAAGTTTATAGAATTGAATCCTGGAACTTACTTAAGAGAAATATCGAGAGAGCTAAAGATTAATCCTTCTTTAGTTTACTCTTGCCTAAAAGAGGTTTCCCAGTTTTTAGATCTCTCTTCTCCAATTGGTATTGAAGATTTAGAACTGCCAAAACTTCCTATTTCAATAAAAATAAAAGAGGGTTATACAGCTGAGGGAATTTTAAGATATTTGAAATTTAAGGAGATATTAAAGAAGTAAAAATTTCATTGCAAATATATCAATTCCAGTAATATACTCGTAATATATCAGCAGTAAGTTACTGTTAGTTGAGCTTAGCTTCTATTGTTTTTAGCATTTTATCAACATTTCTGAAGAGGTCTTCGAGAGAAGAATTGTTATCAATTAAATAGTCTGAAGCTTCTTTCATTTTATTTAGGCCAAGATTTTTTATGTCGTTTGAATCTCTCTGCAAAAACTCTTCAAAAGTATAATTAAAGGAAGGATCTTGTAATTTTCTTCTTTCATACCTTATCTTAGCATCAGTATAAACAAAAACTAAAATAAAATTTTTTCCAAAAGCTTTTCTAAAAGTTTCCACCTCTTTTAAGCTTCTAAAACCAACAACAACAGCCTTTTCTATTTTTTCTTCCAAAATTTTTCTTACAATAAATTCAGCAAAAATAGCTTCATTGTTGTATTTCTTTCTTATTTCTGCCCCTATTTCACTCAACTTCCTCTTCTTCTCCTCTAAGCTTAATCCTTCTTTTATCAATCCTAGCTTTTTTCCTTCTTCTTCAATAATTTGAGAAAATTCAATTATTGTAAAGCTGTAGCTATTCTTTAGATAGTTCGCTATTTCTGTTTTTCCGCTTGCAGCATAACCCGTTAACCCAATTATTAACATCTAAAATATTTTTTACTAAAATATATAAGCTAAAATAAACAAAATTTTTCTTGTAAATAGATGATAAAAATGAGAAGTGAAGAAGAAATAAGAAAATTTTTAGAAAAGTTGAAAAACTTAAAATTTGATGGCTATCCTTATTTTTCTGAGTTCGGAATTAAGAATATCGATGAATATAATACTGCCATAAAAGTTCTGAAGTGGGTTTTGAAAGAAATCTAAGAGCTTTAATTCTTTATTTTCAAAAAAATTTATGAGACTAATTAAAAAATTTGATGGCAAAAAAGTATTGATAAGAGAACTCTTAAAAACTGATTTGAAAAGAGCTAAAGATTTTTTAGATTTTATAAATTCTTTGGTTGAGGTAGTTAGGGAAAAAGAAGTTAATCAACGCGTTAAATCTATGCTAAACACACTTAAATCTTTACAGCCTACTGAAAGCGAAAAAGAAGTTGCAGAAATTTTAGAAGAGTTAAAAATTCCATTCACTTTGCACGCAAATGTAGAGGGAGCAAAAAGATTTTTGAATATAGATATAGCAATTTCTTGCAACAGACTTTTTGTTTATCAATGAATTAAAGAAGTTAAGAAAATTGTTGGAAAAGTGGGAGAAATACCCCTAAACTCGCCTGCCGCGACGCCCACCTTTTTTTCGTAAAATCCCGTGGCAAATTGGAGTAACATCCTCGATTAGCCCGATTTTTAATCCAGCCTTTGCCAAAGCTCTTATAGCAGCTTGTGCTCCAGGCCCAGGAATTTTAGTTTTATTTCCACCAGGAGCTCTAACTCTAATATGAACTCCTGTAATCCCTTTAGCAATAGCCTCTTCAGCAGCTTTTTTGGCTGCTAGCATTGCAGGAAATGGCATTCCCCCTTCTCTATCTTTATCAGTCATCATTCCGCTAGAATATCTTGCTATAGTTTCTGCTCCGCTTAAATCAGTTATATGAACTATTGTAGCATTTGGGCTACTAAAAATGTGTGCAACTCCCCATCTTTCTTTCTTCTCCATCTAACCACCCTTCTCTTGAATATTTTGAGTTTCAGCTATTTTTGTTAAATTTGGTTTTATATCACAAGTTATCTTATCTTCTTCATCTCTTTTAACCAAATAGCTTGGATAAACAACTCTTCTCCCATTAACTCTAACATGACCATGGACTATAAATTGTCTTGCCTGTTTTATTGTATTCGCTAATCCTTTCTTCCAAACTATAGTTTGTAATCTTCTATTTAAAATATCTTTAACTGTTAAACTTAAAACATCATCTAAAGTGGCATTTTGAGGTAATAAACCTAAACTGTAAAGTTTTTGTAAAAGAATTCTCTCTTTTTCTTTATCTTTTCTGGCATTTAGCTCTCTAGCAAGTCTTCTGTATCTTCTTAATTCCTCCTTAGCTCTCCACAATTCTTTCTTTCTTCTTAATCCAAACTCTTTAATTATCTTTCTTTCTTCTTCTAGAAGAGCTTTATCCCACGGTCTTCTTGGTTTTTTATACTTTTTTCTAAATCTCTTCATGTTTTCACTTCTTTTCTTCTTTCTTTTCTTGTTTTGTCAATTGTTTCATCTTTCCTCTTAAAACTCCAACTGTTCTTCCAGCTCTAAAGTGGCTTCTTGTTCTTTGTCCCCTGACTGGTTGGCCATACATATGTCTAAATCCTTTGTATGTTTTTAGCTCAATTTCTCTTTTTATATCAAAACTTCTAACAATATCAACATCGTGTGAAACTAAATGCCTGTCAATTCCTAATTCTGGGTCTCTTCTTCTATTGAAAAGGAAAGAAGGTATATTATATTTTGCTGGATTTTTCAAACAATCTTCAATTTTTTCTATTTCCTCATTGGTTAAAGAAGAAAGCTTTCTTTTTGCATCCAATCCTAAAGCTGCTAAAACAGCTTTTGAAAATGTATAGCTTACTCCTTTTATACCGGTTAAACCGTAAAGCAAACTTTTGTTTGCATCTAAATCTGTATTTAAAATCCTTACTATTCCCTCTATTTTAACCTCTTTAGGCTTTAATTTTTTAACCTTCTCCTCTTTAGGCTTTTTTTCTTTTTCTTCTTTCTTCTCTTTTTCTTCAACTTCTTTAACTTTTGAAATTCCCATAGAAATTGATTTGTAAAGAAAGTTTAAAAGATTTATTTCTTCAAAAAGCTTAGAATGCTAGTTTTACTTAGCTTATCTGCTATCTTCAAAAACTTTGGGTATTCATAATTTACTTTCTTCAAAAAATTTTCCAAACTTTCAATATCTATATTTGAACCAATACTTGCATAATATTTTCCAAATTTTATACCAACCTTTTGATTTTCAACAAAAATATAATTGTCTTTTATTTCACCATATAGAAAACTTTTAGCAATTCCAATTGTTGGTTTATTCGTTAAAATACCAATTATCGTTGCTAATCCTGCTTTTCTTGGATGAGCTAAGCCATGGCCATCTACAACAATTAGATCATATTCTCTATCAATTTCCTTAATTGCCTTTAACATTATTGGAGCTTCTCTTAAAAACAGCAAGCCAGGAATATAAGGAAAACTAACTTTTTCTTTAACTATCAATTCTTTTAAAATCTTTTGATTTTCTAAGTCGTAAATAACTGCTGCACAAAAAGCTAAATCATCTTTGTAAGCAACATCTACTGCCAAAACTTTTTCAATTTTTTCAACTTTTTTAAATTCAACGAGCTTGCTAAGAGCTCTCTGAATTTCAAAGTAAAATTTTATGTCAACTCTCATACAATTTTTTAAAAAATAAAATTTATGAAATCAAAGCTATTTTTTAATTCTTTTTAAAATTTTTGGACCGGCCGGGATTTGAACCCGGAGCCTCCGCTTTGCAAGAGCGGCGATCTACCGTTGATCTACCGGCCCATTTTTTAATTACTAATTAAAAAATATTACTTTAAAATTCTTCTAAACATTTCTATATATTCGCAAGCTCTTTTAACGTGACACCCTTGACAAACTCTCTTTTTATAATTTGGCAATTTACTTTTAGGAGGAATTCTTCCTTGAGAATAAAGCTTTTGCATAGTTTTTATGAGTTTGAAAAATTGGCTTATCAGTTTTTCATTTAGTTCTATTTTTACTAAAGAATTTGTCTGAAAGTAAATCAAATAGCAATATTTAACATCTTTTCTAAAGTAGCTTTTAACCAATAGACTTTCTCCTATGGCTTGAAGTAAATGTTCCTTTTTTACTCTTCCTTTGAATGAAGCATATTTAATTTCTATAGGAACTATTTCTCCTTCTTTAAAACCTATCACATCTACTGATCCAATTAATCCGTCTTTTATTGACTCAATTTTTCTCTCTGAATACAAAAGTGAAAAGTTTTCTTCTTTTATCAAATCTAAAAACTTTCTTAAGAATTCCTCTAAAGTTTTTTTATCTATTTGTAACATTCCTTCATATTTTTTTAAAGCTTCTTCGCTAGTCTTAGAAATCAAAAAAGCTTCTTCTTTTTCTTTTTGCATGTTTTCAATCAAAAGCTTAACTGCATAATGAACAGCTTCTCCATCCCACACTTTCCCAACTTTTTCTTTTTCTTGTTTAGAGAGAACAACTTTTTCTAGCCAAAGTCTTCTTGGACACTCATAAAATTTTGCTATTTCTAGAGGAGTAACAAATATCTTTTTTATTCTTTTTATTCTTTCAAAAAGTTTATTTTTTATTGAGCTAAAAATTTCCTTATCAATATTTCCAATTTTTATTTTCCCTTTTGAGCTTTCTATTAATTTTAATAAAGAAAGTTCTTGAAGAATTAAGAAAAGGTAATCAGTAGATAAAACGTTTTTCTCTGCGATTTTTTTGATAAGATCATCTAGAGAAACTTCTTGATTTTGAAAGCTACTTATTACTTTAACTATTTCGTCAAAAGTGTTTTCCTCAAACTCAATACCAAATCTCATAAGTATGCACCTTAAGTAATCTTATTATTTAGCTGAGTTCTTTATTGAGTAGTAATTTTTGTCCATTTTAACTTTTCTTTCTTTCTACCCATGAAAAAATATCTTTCACATTTTCTGGAGCAAAAGTAAAAAATTTCTCCACTAGTTTTAACAAAAATTTTACCAGTACCTGGTTTTATTTCTCTGTTACAAAAGCTACATTTCATAAAATTACCTTTGTTCTAATCTGGCCGCAACTTCCATCTCAATTTCTCTTAACATTAAAATATCTCCAACTCTTACTGGTCCAACCACATTTCTTATTAGAATTTTTCCTTTCTCTGGACCTTCTATTAACCTGCATCTAACTTGTCTTACACCTTTTACACCAGAAGTTCCCAAAATTTCAATTACTTCAGCAGCAAAAGCATCTTTCATCTAAATTCACTTCCTTAACTTTTGTATTTCTTTAACAACTTCATCATAAAGTTTTGATCCTTCTCCAACATCAATTATAGCTACAGAAGCTGCTTGAACTTCTATACCCGATGCTTTCCCTAATTCAATTTTAGAAGGAACGTAAGTATATGGTACTCCCTTTTCTTCACATAATGGGGGTAAATGCATTACAATTTCTTCTGGCTCAACATCCATAGCAATAACAACAAGCTTAGCTTGTCCTCTGTCTACAGCTTTTGTTGTTTCATTAGTTCCTCTTTTAATCTTCCCAGTAGTATTCGCAATTTCAACCAATTGCAAAGTCTTTTTAATTAATTCTTCGGAAGGTTCAAACTTCACATATGTTTTTGGCATATTTCATCACCTCTTTTTTGCATTTTATTTTTTGATTTAAAGTTTAAAAACCTTAAATTTTTAAACTAAGCTACTTATGTGCGAAATAAAATGTAAAGTTGCTCTTATTATCTAATCTACAAAAACCAATTCTGTAAAACTGAACAATTTCTCCCTCTTTTAAATCTTCTAAACCCTTTTCTCCAATTGCTTCTTTTTCGCTTCCATTCGGCATAATTATCTTAATTTCAATGTTTGGCTTTGAAACCCAATGAATTTTTGGCAATTCATAAGGAATATCAAAAGAAATGAATCTCGAATTTTCATTTAATTCAACCGTCCCTAAACCTATTAGTCCAACTTTTCTTCCTTTTAAAGCATCAAAATCTTCTTTTTCAATAAAAATTTCTTTATCAACAAAAACTTCTCTTTCTCCTCTTTCTGGAAAATCAGGATGATATTTTATCTTTATTTTTCCTATTTCTTTGTCAATAGATATCTTAAAAGGGTTCAAAACTGCAAAATACCTGTTTGCAATTCTATCAACAATTTTTCTGTTTTCCGCATAAAGAATTTCTATTGGCATTGTAACATCGGCTTCGCTTAATCCAAGCTTTAAAATAAAATTTCTAATTGCTTCCGGCTGAAATCCCCTTTTCCTTAAAGATTGTAAGCTCCATGTTCTTGGATCATCCCATCCTTTTATTTCTCCTCTTTCAATCATCTTTCTTGTTTTTGACTTACTCAGTTTTGCTCCTTCTTCTTTAAGTCTTAGTAATCCAAAATGTATAAATTTTGGCTTATTCCAACCAAATATATTCCAAATATACTCTTCCATCATATCTTCAATCACAAGCTCCTTCCCCCTCAAAATATGAGTTACTCCGATTAGATGATCATCTATAGCCCAGGAAAATTCTAACATAGGCCAAACTCTATATTTTTTTCCAACTCTTGGATGTTCTCTTTCGCTTATTCTTAGAAGAACTCTGTCTCTAAAAGCCGGATTTATATGTTTCATATCAGTTTTTAATCTAACAACAGCTTTTCCTTCTTCAATCTTTCCATCTAACATTTCTTGAAATAATTTCAAATTTTCTTCTACACTCCTATTTCTGCAAGCACACTCTTTTCCAATTCTTCTATTTTTTTGTATTTCTTCTTTAGAGCAGGTGCAGACATAAGCTTTTCCTAATTTTATTAATTCTTTTGCATAATTGTAATAAATTTCAAGCCTATCAGACTTATACATTATTTCATGATATTTAACACCAAGCCAATCTAATCCATCTTTTATTAGTTGGTAAGCGTCTTTATCTATTGGTTTTTCTTCGCTTCCAATTGTGTCATCAAAGAAAAGTATTAACTTACCATTATATTTTTTAACATAATAGTCGTTCAATATAACCATTCTAGCATTTCCGATATGTAAGGGGCCAGAAGGAAATGGAGCTAATCTCATAACAACTTTTCCATATTCTGCATCTGGGAGTTCTGGCAATTCTTTTCTTTCTTCTTTTTTGACTTCAGAAATTCCCAATTCAGAAATTTTTTTGTCTATTTCTTCTTTACTCAATTTATTGACATCAGAAACTATTTTTCTTACAATCTCAATAATGCTCTTTAAATCTTTCTTTAATTCTGGATTTTCTGCTAAAACTTTTTTTATAACTGCAGATTCTTCTGCCTTCCCATATTTTTGTGCATTAAGCAACGAATATTTCAAAATCAAACTTTTTACTTCATCACTCATAAACTTTTTAAAAAAGAAATATTTAAATACTATTCTAAATTGTTAATATGGAGGAAACTTCAGCATTAAAATTTTTTCTTCGAACAAAGCCAGTTAAGATGCTAATATCCTTAAGAAATGGGCCAAAATATGTTACTTTAATTTCTAAGGAGGTTGATGCAACTTATTCTCATACTATAAAATTGTTAGACTTGTTTAACGAGTTTGGATTAGTTGAATTTGAGGAAAAAGGAAGAGTTAAAATGGTTAGGCTAACTGAAGGTGGAGAAGAAATTGCAAGACTTTTTGACAATTTAATCACAAAATTTTCTAGAATTAAAAAGAGTGCAGCAAAAATTACTCCAAAATAGTTAAAGCTTTCATTCCCTTTTCATACCATTCTCTAAGCTGATCTTCAGTATAAAGCTCGTATTCTTGCGCTAAGTATCTCTGATGTCCAGTTAATCTATCAACTATTGGAGCCGGCACGCCTGCTGAAATCAATTGAGTTTTAAACCACTTTCTTAAAGAGTGAGCATGCAAAGAATATCTTTTTCCAACTTTTTTAGAATATTTTTTAAAAACTTTTTCTAGCAAATATTGCAAATTTTGATAACTCATTTTTTTTCCATTTTCTGTAGCTATAACTGGTGATTCTTCGTTTAAATTTTCCCCTAAATTTTTTCTTTGATTTAAATATTCTTCTAAAAATTTTTTAGCTTCTTTGCTAATGAAAGTTATTCTTGACTTTCTTTCTTTAGCTCCGATAGCTCTAATTCTTATTGTTGGTATTTCTTTTGTTAAATCAATATCTCCCATTTTTAAATTGTGTAATTCTCCAACTCTCATTCCAGAAGATGCTAGCATCAAAATTATAGTTTTTAATCTTAGATCGGCTTCTTGAACAATTTTTTTCAAATCTTCTTTGTTTGGCAAATTATCTTCATGAATTGAAAAAACTTTTAAAGGAATGTCAACAGTTATATTCAAGCCATTAGCCTCAAAATATTTTTTCAATGCGGAAATCCAAGCAGCAACAGATTTTGGCGCCAAATTTTTATTAGCAAGATGTAAAGCATATTCTTTAAAAATTTCATCTTGGTTTTTCTTTTCTTTAACTTCTTGAATAAACAAATCTAAATTCTGAATTTGTTTATATTCAACAAATTTTTTCAAACCCTTTAAATAAGTTAGTTTAGTGTTTTCGCTTCTTGTCAATAAACTTAGTTCTCCAATCATCTTTTTTACGCTTTCAAAATTTTCTAAATCTTTAGTTTTCATTAATTTTATTCTATCTTCACTTTTTAACTTTGATTGCTTTTGTTGGACACATATTAGCAACTTCTTTTATTTTTTCTATTGGTGCTCCATTTTCATTTTTAACACTAGACTTTCCGTCTTTATCCAATTCAAAAACTTCTGGAAGCATAGATACACATAAGCTACAACCAATGCAAAGTTTTTTATCAACTGTTACCTTTGGCATAAAGATTATTGTTTTCTTGTTTTAAAATTTAGATTTCTTACAGTTTATTAACAAATTTGATCTTTTTTTAAGATAATTTTCATGTATGTGAAAGAAAAGTTTTTTCATAAGTTACACATATGATGTACATAAGTTATACATAAGCTAATACAAAATATGTCCCATATGGGACAAATTGAAGATAAATTGTGAATAAAAATAAACTTTATTAAAAATTTGTTTAGCAGCGATGTTCGATATTAGGCAGCTAAACTAGTATTTTCTAACTTTTTTTATAACTTCGGGAATAAACTGGATTAAATCTGTTGGTAAAATTCCCTCGCTAAATTTCTTAGAAGCTAATTCTCCAGCTTTCCCATTAACATAAGCTGCAGCACAAGCTGCTGTAAAAGCATCAACTTTTCTTGCTAAATAAGCTGCTAATATTCCAGCCAAAGTGTTTCCAAAACCTGCTTTTGTCATTGCTGTACTTCCAGTTTTATTTACTGCCACTCTTTCTCCATCAGAAATAACATCAAAATGTCCTTTAAGTAAAATTGTAACTTTAAGTTCTTTAGCAACTTTTTTAACAGCTTCTATTCTTTCTTTTAAATCATTTCCAACTTTAATTCCGCTGAGAACAAAAAATTCGTAAGAATGAGGCGTTAAAACAAAATTTTTTCCCTTTAACTCTTCTTTATGCTTGGAAAAAGCATAAATTGCATCATCATCTATAACGCAAGGTTTATCAATTTTTTTCAAAATCTCAAAAATTGCCTCTAAAACTTTTTCATCTCTTGTTAATCCGCCTCCAATCTCAATTGCATCTCTTTTTTCAGAAATTTTCAAAATTTCCTCAACATTTTCTTTGCTTAAAAAATCTCCTTTCAAAGGATAAACCATTATATCTGGAGAATAGCTTGCAATTATTTTAGAAGCTTCTTCTGGAGCAGCTATTGTTACCCAATCTACTCCTGCTCTATAAGCTGCTAAAGCAACTAACAAAGGAGTTGTTGGATAAAGTTTGCTCGCACCTATTACCAATAAATTTCCAAAATCGTGTTTATGACACCATTCTTCTCTTTTCTTATAAATTTCCTTTAAAATGTCTAATCTAACTTCCATAATCTTTTTATTTTTTTGTAGCAAAGCTTAAAAGCTTTTATTTAAGAATTCTATAAAAAAGAAATGATAAACGTAGCTGTTCATGGAATTGGAACAATAGGAAAAAGAATTGCTCATGCAGTAAAGCTGCAGAAAGATATGAAGTTAAAAGCAATTGTAGGATATTCTCCTGATGCAACAATAAAAACCGTTTTAGAACCAAAAGGTCCACTTTATGGAACAGATCTATATGCAACAAATGAGGAATCTTTAAAGAAATTCCAGCAAGCAAAAATGATTGTTAACGGAACTTTAGAAGATCTTTTGAGAAAAGGAGAAATTGATGTAATAATTGATGCGACTCCAGAAGGCTTAGGAAGAGAATACAAAGAAAAATATTATTCAAAATACAATGTTAAGGTAATATTTCAAGGAGGAGAAGAAGCTGATGTTGCAGAAATGACTTTTAACGCAATAGTAAATTATGAAAAGGCTTTTGGGAAAAAATTCGTTAGAGTTCCAAGCTGCAATACAACAGGCTTAATAAGAACTTTAAGCGCAATAGATAAGTTTGGAGTTGCATATGTTTTTGTTTCAATAATTAGAAGAGCTGCTGACCCTCATGAACATAAAAAAGGACCAATAAATTCAATAGAATTTGAAGAGGTTCCTTCCCATCATGCAGAAGATGTTAAAACTGTTTTAAATCATCTAAACATTTTTAGCATGGCAGTAAAAGTTCCAACAACCCTTGCTCATACTCATATTGTAGAAGCAACTTTAATGAAGAAAGTTAGCAAGGAAGATATAATAAAGGCTTTTGAGGATCAGACAAGAGTGATTTTACTTGATATGAAAGAATATCCCGCAACCTCAAAAATTATAGAGAAGTTTAGGGATTATTGCAGGCCAAGAAACGATATGTATGAAATTGTTGTTTTAAGGGAAAGCATTAATGTTGAAGGTAACAAAGTTAGATGGATGCAAGTTGTTCATCAAGAAGCTGATGTAATTCCAGAGAATATAGATGCAATAAGAGCAATTACTGGAATAGAGAAAGATAAGTGGAAAAGTATTAAAGCAACAAATGAGAGCTTAGGAATTTTAAAATAAGAAATTAAAGAATGCTTTTCAATCTTATTTAACAGACTTTTCTCTAGAGAATCTTTTACAGGTTATTTACTTTTTCTAACCCTAAAATTCTATATGGGCCCGTAGCCTAGCAAGGATAAGGCGCCTGGCTTCGGACCAGGAGATCGTGGGTTCAAATCCCACCGGGCCCAAAGAATATACTAAAAATTGCTTAATGTTAAAAAGAAGCAGAAATATAAATATTGCTATAGAAAATTTTACGATTTTTTGGATTTTACTTTCTTTCCTTCTTCAACTTTTTCTTCTATTTTTTCTTCTTTACCTTCTTCTTTTTTCTTTAAAAGATGTGCAGAAGGCCTTTTAAACCCAAGCTTATCTATCAATCCACTTTTTTCCCAAGCCTCTAACAATTTTTCATCGCTCGCATCTTCTTCAATTTCTAATTTATATTGAGTTGGCTGCAAATGAATTATATTTACTCTTCTTCTCTTTACTCCAGTTAAAATTTTAGGACCGCTTACAATAACAAAATTCTTATCAACATTTTTAACAACAACACAATACTTTCCTTTCTCCTTTCCAACAAGCTTAACACAAACTCTTCCAATTTCCATACTTACACCTAAAAAAATATTCCAATTGTAAAAATATAAATTTTAACCAATCCCAAAAGCTTTTGCCAAAACAATTCCTATAACAAAAGATAAAATTATGTAAAAATAGATTGAAGAGAGCTTGTTAAAGATTGGAAAAGGAAGTTTTACATAATATCCTGAATAAGCAAAAGAAATCCAAGAAAAAATAATAATTCCTAAAAAGAAAGAAAGAATTATAACTTTAAAATTTTCCTTCATAATCTTGAAATTAGCTTTTATCATTTCATCTAAAACTTTCTCTATTTCCTCTTTATTTCCATTTTTTTGTAGTTTTATAATTCTTTCCTTTAGCTCATCGGTTTCTTCCTTAATTTTTCTAACTTCAACTTTCTTAAAAATTTTTCTTTGATAAAGAGTTATTAAAAGAGTAAGAAAGAAAGAAAGAAAAAGCAAAGAAAGTAGAGGATTAAATAACAAAAGAGGCTGAAATATTGGGTTTAAAAATTTGCCAATTTCTTCTATCATCTAAACACCAAAAAGTTTTTTAACAAACAATGGAGCATCTTCCAGATTTTCATTTCTAATTAATTCATAATAATTGTAAACTATCATAACACTAAGTAAAATTCCTGTTCCAGATCCTATTGCTCCTAGCCAATCCGCTAAAGCTGCTAAAGCTCCGACTACCATTCCGCCTAAAGCTGCTAAAGGAGGAATATATTTACTTAAAACTGACTCTATAACTCTTGGATCTCTTCTGTATCCAGGAATATGCATTCCTATAGATTCTAACTGTTCAGCAATAGATTTTGCATCCATTCCACTTACCTCAACCCAAATTATTGAAAAAAGCGTTGAGCCAACCACCATCAAAAGAAAGTAAGTAAATGCTCTTAGAATTTCTAATCTATTAATTCTTCCTTCAACAATATCAGCTACTAAACCTCTTGGGGGGGAAATGAAATATGCAAACCCGCTAATAGCATTTCCGTTAGAATCAAAACATCCTAAAGGGCCACAAAATTTATTTGCTTCAACTTGCTGAATTCCCATGTGAGAAATAAATTGTAAATTTGCTAATAAAGCCCACATTAAAATTACTGGAATGTTACTTGTATACAAAAGTTTAAGGCTCCAAATTCTTCCAAAGCCTCTGAACATAGAAAAAGCCAAAGGAATATCAACGCTTATTGATTGAACATATACAACTATTAAAAAAATTATAATTGTAGAAAGTATTGGTAAAAAGGCGTATAAAGCATTAGTAGGATTGTTATTGTAAAAGTTTAGCAACATTTGCCAAAAAAGACCTACTGGCATATTTGAGAAAGAAGGAATGCAAGCTGATAGATTTAAAATTGAGCAACCAGTTGGAAATGGAGAAAATATTCTTATGAAAACTTGAGAAGCAATTCCTGCAACTATGAATAAACTAATTCCAGAACCAATTCCCCATTTAGAAACTACATCATCCATTAAAATTACTAAAATTCCTCCTAAGGCAATTTGCAAAATTACTAAAGGTAATAATATTGTTACAGTTGTAAATGGACCAAACAAAACATAAGCTGAAGCTTCTATAAAGGTAAAAATCACTGCTAAAACTTTCTCCCAAGTTTGGAACTTTTTTCTTCCTTCAGGCTTTGCAGTATCCAAATTAATAACTTTTGAACCTACTAAAAGTTGTAAAATTATTCCAGCAGTAACAATTGGCCCAATTCCTAACGTTAACAGGCTTCCAAATCTTGCTCCAAGTAAATGCTGAATTGTTAGCAAATATTGGGCTTGTGGTGTTAATCTTAAGCCAAAAACTGGAACGTAGGAAAGGAAAATATATAAAATCAATATTATTCCTGTCCACTTTAACTTTTCTCTAAAACCAATTCTATAGAGAGGTGGACTTACAGATGGTATATACTTAGCTATTTTTTCGGCAAGGCTGCTTAAATTCATAAATGTAAATTTGTAGCCTAAATTTTAATTCTTTAAAATTTTCAAGTTTCCTATAGCTTAGTAAATAAATCTCTGATATCAAACATCATGACTTTAAGTTTTAACTTCTCTTTTATTTGGTTTCTTGTCTCATAAAGGATGTGCTGAAAATAGCTTGTAAAAATTTCATAGATAGAGGATTAAAGATAAAAATATCCCATATGGGGCATATTATTTGGCTTATATTTCCTTCCTTGAAAATTAAGCTGCAAGCCTTAGAACAAAATTTTATTGAGGTGATTTAACAATAACCTCTCCTCCCAAACTTTTAACTTTTTCAATTGCTTTTTTAGAAGCTTTTTCAACTTCTATAAGAGCTTTAAAGCTTATATTTCCTCTACCCAAAAGTTTTTGATATCCTAAAGAAGATAGATCAATTTTTAAATTATTTTCATCAACCTTTTTCTCCTCAATCATTTTCTTAATCAACTTATTTAAATCATCAAGGTTAATAGCATTAATTTCTCTTCTCAAAGGATATTTAAAACCTTTTTCTCTTTCTCTAAACTTCATCAAATGTTTATGATAACTAACATTTCCCCTTCCTCCTCTTGAACCTGCTCCCCTTCTTTTAGCATGCCTTCCATGATAGGTTCTTTCTCCTCTTCTTCTCTTTTTCTCTCTTCTAACAACCATCAAATCATCCTCTTTAACAATTCATTAATCTCTTTTCCTCTATAACCCAAATCTCCTTTTGGCCAATGCTCTTTTATACTTTTCAATCCTTTGGAAGGAGGCCTTAATCTAAAATAAGGATGAAAAGCTTCAAAATCTTTAAGCTTTACTTTACCTTGCAATAAAGCATCCGCAAATTCCTCAAAACTGTTAAAATTAGTTACTTTCTTCAAATCTTCTTCGCTAACTTTTTTATTACCTTTGCCTTTCATTCTTAACCTTTTCTTAAGCAAATGAATTAGAGTTTCTCTTTCTATTTCCCCATAAGTTACAAAATCCTTAACTTTTTCTAGCATTCCTCTATAGCTATCGTTTTCTGGAACAATATTGCAAGAATAAAGAGTTTTTAATCTTAGCAATTTTAAAGTATCTTCTATTCTTTTTGGAACACCAACTGTTCCCCTTATTCTAATAACTGCATACATAGACCTCACCTCTCATAAACATACAAATTCTTAAGAGCTTTGTAAATTGCTGTTATCAAATTTATGTGCATGCTAGTATTTCCAAAAGTTTTAACCCATACATCTTTTATTCCAGCTAGCCTTAAAATCTTCTTACTTTCATCATCCGCAACTAAGCCAACTCCTTTTGGAGCAGGATATAGAATTACTCTTACGCTTCCTGACTTCCCTTCTGTTCTAAAAGGAATTGAATGTGCTTCTCCACAACCACACTCCCAACTACCGCATCCTCTCTTAACTTTTATTATGTTCAATCTTGCTCTTCTTCTGGCTTTTTCAACCGCTTTTCTAGCATCTACAGAAACTCCTTTACCAATTCCAACATAGCCATCTTCATTTCCAACAACAATAAAAGCAGACATTCTAAACCTTCTTCCAGATTTTTTCATTCTAGCAGTTATCCTTATTGGAATTCTTTGAGATCCACCACCTTTTCCTGTTCTTCCTCCAATAAGTATCATTTCCTCTTTTAAGCCAGGCAACAAATGATCAACAATTTCTGGCTCTAAAATTCTCTTTCCACTCTCAAGAATCTCATCTATGCTTTTGATTTTTCCGGCAAGCACATCTTTTCCTAACTGAGTTTTTGGTACCCAAACCTTTTCTTCTTTTGTTTCTGTTATTTGAACTTCTTCGCCTTGCTCTAATTTATTCTCTTCTTCCATTAAATCACCTTATCAATATTTAGTTTTACTTCTTCAAAATTTTTCGCTACTTCTTCATTTATATGCAAACCTTTAATTCTCTCTTCACTCGGAAACATTTCTTCATTGCAAGGAACTTTTAAGCCAGAATCTATAGCTCCCTTAGCAAAAGCATACATCCTTGCCCCTTTTGTTGATGTATATAAGCCAATATCTAAAACTGCCTCTTTTATTCCTTTCTTCAAAGCAAGTTTTCCTAATAAATAACCAGTTAAATATGAGGCTGGAGTATTGTCACAAGCAAACTTCCAACCATATTTCTTCAAAACTTTTGAATTTACTCCAACTAATGTTCTATCTCCCTTTTTATCAAATTCTATTATTTGACCAATAATATACTTCAGCGTTCTTCTGTAAACTATTCTTGGCTTACCAGAAAGTAAAAGTTTAAGCCTCTTTCTATAATTTGTCTTTCCTTCTCTCCTTCTTCTAAAATGTATTCTGTAAGTTGGAGATATCTTAGGCATTTATTCACCCTTCAAAAGTTTGTGTTGCTCAAGATACAATTTCATATGGCTTCTACTCTTAAACATTCCACCTTTAATAAGTCTTCTCAATTTTTTATAAGTTTGTTTATCTATTTTACCTTTTTCTTTTAATTCTTTAGCATACCTTCTTAAGCTTCTAACCAAATTAATCCAAATTCTTTTTCTTTTTACAATAGAATACTTCTTTCCCTTTTTACTTCCTTCATATCTTCTTTTTTTCTTCTTTTCTTTCGGCATTTTTGGTTTTCTTTTTTTAACTTTTATGTAACCCTTTTCTATCATCTTCTTTATATCTTCTCTAGTTACTGCTTTCTCTATCTCAGAAATCTTAGTAGGATCAAACCAAATTCTACTTTCTCCAACTTTTAGTATTTCTGCCGCTATTCTTCTTTGCGTATTCATATTAATCACTCATTCAAAATCTTTATATTTAATTCTTTAGCTTTTTTGATTATTTCCAATCTTTTCTTCTTACCAACAGTACTTGCAATTCTAATAGCCTCTTTTTTAGCATCAACTTTTTCTAAATCTTTTAAATTTCTAACCAAAACTTCCCTGAAGCCAGAAGGATGTAAGCCTCTTATCTCCTTAGGCTGCCTATAACCAATATCTGGCATCTTTAGCTTTCCCTTTCTCTTTTGTCTAACTTTACTATGCAAACCTCTAGGTCTTCTCCAACTTTCCTTAATTCTCTTTATTATCCCGCTTAAAGGTCTTTTGAATTCTGGAATTTTTCTTTTCTTAACCATTTTTATCACTCCAAAAAGTTTTTTTATTTTTCTTCCATTTTAAATAATCATTAAGTATTTTATTGTGATCAAAAGCTAATTTCATTTTTTTCAAGAGTTTCAAAGGTATCCATTCTGCTTTTCCTTCAAATGAACTTTTTAATTTTGAAGATAAAGGCTTGCAAACAAAAACAATACTAACAACATGTCCTCTAGGGTCTCTATCTTTCTTAGAATAAACTCCCAAAATCTCAATAGGCTTAACTATTATTCCAGTCTCTTCATAAGTTTCTCTAACTACACATTTTTCAACAGCTTCATTGTATTTTAAATGTCCGCCTGGAAAAGCATATGCCCCAATAAAAGGCGGCAACATTCTTCTAACCATTAGAATTTTTCCGTTTTTTTCTGCAATACAATCTGTTGCTACTCTTGTAAAAATCATTCTTCTCCCTTACTTACAATAAAAATACCATCTTGGAAAACTCTTCTATCTTTTCCAACAATTCTTGTTGCTTGTTCTATATTTCCAGCTGTTTGACCAACAGCATCTATATCTATTCCCGAAACAAAAATTTCTTGACCTTTAACTTCAACTTTAACATCGCCAACAATCTTTGCTTCTCTTGGTTTTCTCTCTCCCAAAAAATTCTGAATTATAACTCTATCTTTTTCAACTTTAACTGTAACTGGAAAATGAGAATATATTATTTTTAACTTGTAAACATAGCCTTTTGTTACGCCTTCAATCATATTTCTTATGTGAGCTGCTATTGTTCCTGCTATAGCTTTAATCTTTCTCTTTTCATTCTCTGTAGAAACTCTAACCTTATTTTCAACTATTTCAACTTTTATATCCTTTGGAATTATAAAACTTTTTTCTAAAGTACCTTTTGGTCCTGAAACCTTTACCTTATTGTCTTTGATTTCAATATTAACTTCATTTGGAATTTTTACTTCTTTTACGAACATAAAAACCACTAATAACAATAGGCTAAAAGCTTTCCTCCTATATGTAACTTTTTTGCTGTTTTATGATCAATTACACCTTTACTAGTAGTCAAAATTAAAATCCCAAAATCTCTAGCTGGTAAAAATCTTTTCTCCCATTTTTCAAACTCATCAACCTTCACACTAAACCTAGGTTTTATTACATTTACATCAATTATTTTTCCTTTAAGCTCAACTTTGAAAATTCCAGATTTACCATCGCTTATTAGCTCAAAAGCTCCTATATAATCATATTGTTGTAAAACTTTTAGAACTCTCTCTACCAATTTACTCGCTTTTATATAGCATTCTTTCTTTCCAATTCTATCTGCATTCTTCAAAGCGCTTAATGCATCTGCAAGTAAATCATGCCTCATAAATAATGGTTTTGTTTTGAAAGTTTAAAAAAGTTGAATTTTTGCGCCAGCCGGGATTTGAACCCGGGCTCCGAGCTTGGAAGGCTCGTGTCCTACCAGGCTAGACGACTGGCGCATCAATTTTTATTTTTTTGTTTAAAATTTAAAGCTCAATATGGAAAGAGAGAAATACATAAAGAAAAAAATTAAAGAATTAAAAGAAAGGTTTCCTGATTTGAATGAAAAACAGTTAGAAAGAGATTTAATTCCATTAGAAGGAAAAGAAATTGGCATAAAAATAAAAAAGAAGAGAATTTAAAGTTTATAGCCAATTTTCCTCAAGAATTCCTTCCTTTCCTTAATTTCTTTTTCTCCTTCTACTCCCTTAGGCTTAAACCCATCTATAACCCCCAAAATTCCTCTTCCTTGTTCAGTTTCTGCAACTATAACTTGTAAAGGATTTGCGGTTGCAGCAAAAATGTTAACAACTTCTGGAACTTCTTTTAACCTTGGTAGAATATTTATTGGATATGCATTTTTTATGAATATTAAAAATGTATGACCAGCTCCTATTTCTAAAAGCTTTTCTATTGCTAATTTTTCCAGTTCTTCATCGTTTCCACTATGTCTTATTAAGCAAGGTCCAGAAGCTTCAGCGAAAGCTAAGCCAAACTTTATATTTGGAACGCAATTTACTAAACATTCATGAATATCCTCTACTGTTTTTATGAAATGTGATTGACCTAAAATAACATTACAATCTTTTGGGACATCAATGTTAATGACTTTGGTTATCACTCCACCACCTTCCTAATAGATATTTTAACAACTATTTTTAAGATTTACGTTTAACAATTATTTCAGCTAAGACTTTCCATGAATTTTTTAAATTCTTCCTTTTTCTCGAAAATTCTAAAAAATGGCATAAATTCTTTTTTTACTTTTTTTGTAGAACAATTCAAAATTTTAGAAAGTTTTAGCAATTTTTCTTTTTCCTCTGCTCTTTCCTCCTTACTAGAAGCCAAATATCTTAATTTAGAAGGAAACTGATATTTTGTAAATTTTTTGTACATTTCGTTTTTAGCTAGAGAAACTCCTGCGGTCATTAAATCATTCATATATCTCATTAATTTCCAATAGTTTCTATTAATAATTCTAGCTCTAAACAGATCTGCCTTTGCTAAAGCATCGTAAGCTTTTGCTATTTCCTCATTCTTCTCATATTCATTAGTTATGTTTTCTTCAATCCACCAAAAAATTGTATCTGGATCTAAATCAACATTAGCAATACTAAGCCTTGCAGCTGTTAAAGAAGAAGTTTTGAACAAAATTTTTAAAGCTTCAAACATATCTTTCTCTCTTTCCCTATAGCCTAAAACTTCCAAATCTTTAACTGATATTTTTTTCTTACCCCTTGAAATAGTTTCTAAATCATTAATAGCAGCTCTTAAATCGCCTTCGCTTCTTTTTGCAAGTTGATTCAAAACTTCTTTTTCACATTCTATTCCTTCTTTTTCACAAATTTCTTTAAGTTTTTTTTCAATATCCCAAACCGGAATAGTTTTAAAAGGAATTAATTCACAATATTCTCTCAAATATTTTAGCTTAGGATCATAAGGATCGTTAGCAGTTAAAACAACTGGATGCTTACTTTTTTTAATTATTTCTATTATTGCTCCTACTCCTCCAGAATCTTCTTTACCAGCTAAACCATCGACTTCATCAATCAAAAAAATTCTTCCTCTTTTAAAAAAACTCGAAACTGAAGATGCATGTCCAAAAACTTCTTCTATTTGTTTTTTACTTCTGTAATCGCTAGCATTCATCTGAATTAACTCTAAGTTTTTATCGTTAGCAAAAGCTTCAACTAAGCAAGTTTTACCTGTTCCTGGCTTTCCATACAATAAGGCCGCTTTTCCTCCAGGCTTCCAATTTTTATACCATTCTAAAAACTTAGCTAAGGCTTCTTTTTGATTAACAAAATCTTTTAGACTCTTTGGCCTATATTTAACAACAAACATAATTGTCTACTTTTTATTCTCTTTAGCGTATAAAAGGAAGCTTGCAAGCAGACTTTCCAATTGAATTAATTCATTAGCTCCTTCAGAAATCCTAAAATCTATTTCTCCACATTTTTCTATTAATTCAACTTTTGCTCTGTCATCAATTTCTAGAGAAGGAATTTGTCTATGAATTTCTGAAACAATATCGCTTCCAGATAAACCTCTTTTAATTATCATTTCCTCAAGCATCTTTTTAGCTTCTAAAAACTTTCCACTCAAAGCCAATTCTAACATTTGCTTAACTTCTTGAGGTTTAGCAAGAGAAGCTGCTTCATAAACCACATCTTCTGTAATTTTTTCTTTTAAGGCAGCTGCAGCCTGCAAAATATTCGCGGCTTTTCTCAAATCTCCCTCAGCAACCCTAACAACAGCTTTAATTCCATCTTCTGTAATTTTTAGCTTCTCTCCCTTAACAATTCTGTTTACAAATTCTTCAACGTGTTTATCATCTAAAGCTTTGAATCTAAAAACGGCACATCTTGATTGGATTGGCTCAATAATTTTGTTGCTATAATTACATATCAGTATGAACCTAGAAACGTTTGCATACATTTCCATCATTCTTCTTAAAGCTTGTTGAGCATCGCTTGTCATAGCATCTGCTTCATCAAGAATTATTAATTTGAATGGGACATCTCCAATTGCTAAGGTTCTAGCAAATTCTTTAACTTCTCCTCTTATAACATCTATCCCTCTAGCATCGCTAGCATTCATCTGTAAAACATTCTGTCTCCAATTTTCGCCATAAAGTTCTCTTGCTAGCACAAGGGCCAATGTCGTCTTTCCCGTTCCTGGTGGGCCTGAAAAAAGCATATGCGGGATATTCTTACTCTTAGCAAAAGCTTTTACTCTTTCAACAGCATTTTCCTGATTTATAATTTCATCAAAAGTTTTTGGTCTATATTTTTCAGCCCAAACCTCAAATTCCTTTGCCATAATTATAGATTTATTAAGAGAAATATAAAGTTTGAATTTAAATTAGAGCTGCTGTCCCTCCTGAATGCCAAGAAACTCTAGGCCTTATTGCTACAGTAAAAAC
>JBMFIJ010000006.1:0-22707 GCA_049976365.1 Candidatus Aenigmatarchaeota archaeon
CCAATGATTAGAAAGCTAAAGATTGCAAGAAAGATATAAAGGTGCTACCTAACTTATTTTTTTTTGACCGTCTTACTTTCAAATAGCTTTTTGTAGGACTGTCAAAAAAAACATCTCTAAGAGCTTCTTTTTTCTCTCTCTACTTCTTTATGGTCTTTCGGGCTTATTTACTTATTTACTTTACTTTTTTTAAAAAGAGGTATATACTATTTTTAAGCCCGAAAGACCTAAAAGACCAGAGGAGTAGAGTTTAAACACTCTCTCTCTGGTTGTAATCAAAAAAATCTTATCTAATCTCGGTTTTTTTTGACTGTCAAAAAAAAGCTTCTTATTCCTCTTTTTTCTTTTTCTTTTCCACGCTTTCAACAGAAGCTTTAAGCATTTCCATTAAACTCTTAGCTTCTTCAGCTCCTTTCTTTTTCTCTAAAGAAAATTCTCTTCCTTCCATTTTAGCTTTAATCAATTCTTTTAAAGCCTCTGCATATTCATCTTTAAACTTACTCAAATCAAATTCTTCTTGAGTTAAATTTTCTATTAAGGCTTTGGCCAATTCCAATTCTTCTTTGCTAACAACAACCAATTTTTCCAATTCTGGCAATTTCTCTATATCTTTAACTTCTTCCAAATAATACAAAACATGCATAACAATTCCTTTTTTAAAAGGTCTTAAAGCAACCAAATACTCTTTTTGTCTCATAACAACTTTTCCTATAGCAGCTTTGTTGGAAAGTCTTAAAGCTTCAACAAAAAGAGAATATGGTTTTTCTCCTCCTTCAGAAGGAACAACAAAATAGCTTTTTTCAAACAATATTGGGTCAATTTGAGAAATATCAACAAAAGTTTTTATATCAATAGTTTTTGAAGTTGGCAATTTAATTTTTTCCAAATCTTCTTTTTTTAAAATCACATACTTATCCTTAGAAATTTTAAAACCCTTTTCAATATTTTGCCAAGAAACTTCTTTTTGACATTTTGGACACCATCTTTTGTATTCTAAAGGAGAATGGCATTCTGGACAAAGCATATGAAGCTTTATTCCTTTTGATTCTGTAGCTGAGTAGATTTTAATTGGAATGTGAACTAAACCAAAAGAAATTGCCCCGCTAAAAATTGCTCTTGCCATTTGATTTTTTATCCTCCTATTTTAAATGCTTCTTAAATTCTCTCTTGCTAAAAATTAATATGTTTGATTGGCTTTTTTCGATGTTTAAAAGAAGGAAAAATAAAGAGAAAAGAGAAATTGTAAAAAAGAAAGTTTTAAAGAAATCAAAGAAAAGAGGAAAAAGATATAAAAAGTTAAAACCATTGATAAAGCTGAAAAAGAAAAAGTATGAAGAAAGAAAAGTTCTTGTTTCAGATTTGATGACAAGAAAAATTATTCCAGCTTATTCCAATCAAAATTTAGCAGAAGTAGCTAAGCTCTTTTTAGAAAAAAATATTTCTGGTGCTCCAGTTTTAGATAAAAATCTTTTCGTTGGAGAAATAAGTAAAACTGATATTTTAAACATTGTTAACAAAAGGGATTTGAATGAGCTAAGCAACGAAGATTATGAAAAACTTAAGAAAATTAAAGTTTATGAAGTAATGAAAAAACCAATTTGCATTTTTGAGAATGAAACAATAGAAAAAGCAAAAGAAAAGATGGAAAAATTTAAAATAAGAAGGCTTTTGGTAATTGATAAAAAGAAAAGACTTGTTGGAATTATTACCAAAACTGATTTGCTGAAAGGAGAATCGAAAGAAAAAATAAAGGAAAGAATCTATACAAAAATTGATGAACTTCTAAAAATGATTGAAAAAGAAGATTTACCAATTTCTGAAATTTCAAAAAGGTTAAATGTTCCTGAAGATTTAATAGAAGAGTGGGCAAAAACTTTAGAAGAGTTTAACTTGATAGAAATAAATTATAAGGCTATAGGTAGTCCAATTTTAAAGCTAAAGAAAAAATAGTATATGGAAAAAGTTTTAGAAAGTTATAAAGTTGTTTCTGAAGGAATAGAAGCAAAAGTTTCTGTTAAAAGAACTAATGACTTTGTTTTTAATTATGAGTTAGATTTTCCGGAAATAGAAAGAGGGACTCAAGCTTTGTTAGAAAAAGTTAGAAGCCTTTTGCTAACTGAAATGCCAGTAAGAGTTTCAGAGATTTCAGATTTAGCCTCTATGGAGCAAACAAAGAAAAAGTTTATGGAAAAAGGATTGGAAATTTTAAAAAAGCAAATGCCTTTTCTTGATGAAAAAACTCAAAAATACTTAATTGGATTTTTGATGCAAGAAATGTTTGGCTTAGGAAAAATAGAATTCTTGCTTTCAGATCCTAATCTGGAAGAAGTTGTTATAAACGGCTCTAAGGATTTTGTTTGGGTTTATCATAAGAAATATGGTTGGTTAAAAACAAACTTGAAAATTGAGAATGAGAATGAAATTTTAAATTATGCAAACAACATTGGAAGAAAAGTTGGAAGACAAATAACTGTTTTAAATCCCCTGATGGATGCTCACTTGCCAACTGGAGATAGAGTAAACGCAACTTTGTTTCCAATTTCAACTTGCGGAAATACAATAACAATAAGAAAGTTTAGGAGATCTCCTTGGACAATAGTAGATTTTATAGAAAATAAAACTTTAAATTTTGAAGTTACATCTTGGATTTGGTTAGCAATTCAGTATGAATTAAACATGATTATAGCTGGAGGAACTGCTAGCGGAAAAACCTCTTTATTAAACGTTTTTATGAGTTTTATACCTGCAAATCATAGACTCGTTAGTATAGAGGACACGAGAGAATTAAAGCTTGCAGATTTCCTTCATTGGGTTCCTTTAACGACAAGAGAACCAAATCCAGAAGGCTTAGGAGGAGTTAAAATGTTAGATTTGTTAGTAAACAGTTTAAGAATGAGACCAGACAGAATTATCGTTGGAGAAATAAGAAGAAGTGAAGAGGCGGAAGTTTTATTCGAAGCAATGCATACTGGTCATAGCGTTTATGCAACTTTGCATGCAGATACAGCAGAACAAGCTTTAAAAAGATTGATTAACCCGCCTATAAACGTTCCAGAAACTGTTATAGAAGCTTTGCATTTGATTGCTGTTGCTTTCAGAGATAGAAGAACAGGCTTAAGAAGACTTTTCCAGCTTGCAGAAATTTTACCAACTGAAAAAGGAGTAAAAATAAATACCTTATTTAGATGGAAACCAGTTAAAGATGAAATTGTAAAAGAGAAAGAGAGTTTTAGAGTTTTGGAAGAAATAAGAATGCATACTGGAATGACTGACCAAGAAATAGAGAGAGATTTGAAAGAAAAAGAAGAAATTCTAAAATGGCTTGTCAAAAGAAGTGTAAAGGATGTTAATAAAATAGGGAGAGTGGTTGCTATTTACTATTTAAAACCAGAATATATTCTAAAGGCTGCTGAAAAAAATGAAGACGTTGATAAAACGATTGAAAAATGGTATTCTTGATTTATTTTAGAATAAGAAAAATAGATTATGAAATACATACCGTTTGTTCCATTTAAGTTAGACTTAGCTTTAAAATTCTCTCGCTCTTTTCTTTGGCTTTCTAGCAAGATTGTCATATTTAATCCTTCTCTCAATCAAAGGCTAATAGAAGCAGGCATTCCGCTAAAAGATAGAGAGTATCTAGCAGTTGCTATATTTTCCTCAATTTATTGGTTTTGCATTTTATTTACAATTTTAAATTTATTTTCCTCTTTTTTCGGGAAAAATCTTCTTAAAGTTTCTTTCTTTTTCTCTTTTTTAATCTCTTTAATAGCTTTTTTCTACATAAACCTTTATCCCAATTTAATTGTTTCAAGGAAAAATAAAGATATTGAAAGAAATTTATTGTTTGCTATTAGACATTTATACGTTCAAGTAAAATCTGGAGTAAGTTTGTTTGATGCTTTAGTTGCAGTAAGTAAAGAAAATTATGGAGAAATTTCAAAAGAAATTGAAAAAGCTATAAAAGAAATTTCAACTGGCAAAGAACAAACTGAAGTTCTGGAAGATTTAGCTTTAAGGACTTCTCATCAAAATTTCAAAAGAATAATTTGGCAAATTGTTAATAGTTTGAAAAGTGGAGCAGATGTTTCTAATGTTTTAAATTCAATAGCTAATGAACTCTCGCAAGAGCAAAGGGTTAAAATAAGGAAATATGGTTCACAATTAAGCCCTTATGCTTTAATGTATTTGATGTTAACAGTAATTTTACCGACTTTAGGAGTAAGTTTCTTAATTGTTCTTTCAAGTTTTTCGGGAATTCAAATACCAGAAACTTTCTTCTATTTGATTCTTGGAATAGTTACTTTGTTCCAAATATTTTTCATAGGTATGATAAAATCTCAAAGGCCTAGTGTGGAGGTTTAAGAATGAAGCTTTATAGAGTTGTTAGAGCAATACTGCCAAAAAAATATTTTGAGTGGCTTAGAAAAAATTTGACTTACGCCTCTTTAGAAATTGAAGAAGATAAGTTCGCTTCTCTTGTATTCTTTTATTCTCTCATTTTCTCAATTTTAGTTTTTACAATTCTTCAACTAACCTTTAAAGAGCTTTGGTATTTTTCTTTACTCTCTTTTCTTCTAATTTTTGCAATTCCGCATCTTCTTCTCATAATGATTGGGGATAAGAACGGAGAATTTGCAGAGAATATCTTACCAGATGCTTTACAGTTAATAGCTGCTAATATTCGCTCTGGATTAACTCCAGATAAAGCTTTGCTTTTTTCCGCTCGTCCAGAATTTGGAATTTTGGAAAAGGAAATAAAACTAGCTGCTAAAAAAGCAATTGCTGGTCAATCTTTAGAAGATTCTTTATTGTTAATTTCTGAAAGAATAAAGTCAAGAATTGTTGAAAGAACAATAAAATTAATTGTAGAAGGAATGAGGAAAGGAGGAGAAATAGCAAATCTTTTGGAGCAAACCTCTGAAGATATAAGAGAGATTAAAAATTTGAAGAAAGAAATTTCTGCTCAAGTTGGAATGTACGCAATATTTATTTTGATATCAGTTGGAATTGCAGCTCCTTTACTTTTTTCTTTTTCTTCATATCTGGTTCAAACAATGTATAATATAGGGAGTAAGATAACTGTTAGTGAAACTCAAGCATATACAACAATTGGTAGTTTAAAGCTTGGATTGGCAAATGTTTCTCCATCTTTCATTCAAACTTATTCATTTCTAATGCTAATAATAACTTCTGTATTTGCAAGCATGATAATTGGCATTTTACAAAACGGGAAAGAAAAAGCTGGTTTAAAATATATTCCTCTTTTAATATTTCTAAACATCTCGATTTTCTTTTTAGCACAAATATTCCTTTCACAAATAATAGGCTTTATTTCCCCTTCAGTATCGTTAAAATAGCTATTTTTAAAATATAAAAACAATATTAAATTAGTGAAGAATATGAAAGGACAAGCTGCTTTAGAATTCTTAATGACATACGGATGGGCGATTCTAATAGTAATTGCAGTAGTTGCAGCATTGTATGCAATGGGAGTATTCAAGTTACCAACAGGTGGACTAGCACCTTGTAGTCCATGTTTCCCACCAGGATCAGATGTCGCATATGTTTCCCACAATGCCACTCACGTATTGCTTAAAGTGGGGGCAAACAAGATAAAAATAAATGGTGAAGAGTATAATCCAGGAGAAACAGCTATATATGATATAAGCAACACTTGCGGTAATTGGACTGCTGGTTCCTGCCAAGTGAATGTAACCTATTCCATAGTAGTAGATAGTACAGAAATGATAAAACAAGCTAGTGCAACATTACATAAAACCTGGTAGAATATTGCCTATTTTTTCTTTTTCTTTTTTGAACTTAAATTTATAATTTTATTTTAATAATACAATCGTCTTCATCTCTCCTAAATAGAAAACCTTTCCTAAGACAGAAAGGTAGAATTTCAAATCGTAAGAGCCTTCAGGAACTTCTTTCTTTACATATAAAGGCAAAACAGCTATCATTTTAGAAATGTAAAGATTTCCAGAATTGTCTCTTTCCCAAATCGTTTGTAATTCGTAATTTCCAATGTAAAAATAATCGCTTCCTTCAAGGTAAATTCTATCTATTTCTTTACTTATTGTTGCAACATCTTCGGCAAATAAAAAGTAAATCAAAACTGTATCATTTAGCAAAAATGTTTCGTTAAAGCCAGAAATATCTAAAAAGCTCGTTTTTAAATGTGTTGAATTTTTTTCAATTAAAATTTGATAAGGAGATTCTTTATTTAAACATTTTGTTGTTCCTTCTGAAATTGAATAAACTTCTTCTAATTTACCTGAACAAATATCAACAATCTTTAAAGTTAAAGGTTTTGTGATGTTTAAAGAAGAAGATTGAGACATTACTGTAGCATTAGAAACTGTTG
Organism: Candidatus Aenigmatarchaeota archaeon; assembly: GCA_049976365.1. Classification (GTDB taxonomy): domain Archaea; phylum Aenigmatarchaeota; class Aenigmatarchaeia; order CG10238-14; family SpSt-28; genus SpSt-28. The sequence continues at coordinate 6,374 of JBMFIJ010000006.1, forward strand.
CATTTTCTTTTGTTAAATTTGTTTGGTTTTCAATAATTCCTGTTTTATTAATTTCTATTTTCTTTGTCAAATTTTCTGAAGCAGTTGCAGGTTGCTCTTTTGTCCAATTTAAATAATACTTGACCTCTTCTCTATTTACAGTTAAAAATATCAAAACGGTAATTAAAAGAGAAACGATCAAAAATATTAAGATATTTCTTTTCATGGTATCACGCTCACATTATAAATTTGTAAATGAGTTTTATTTTCTATTGTTGTCTCATTATCAAGCCTAAAGTTATCTGGCATGTTTGCTATTCTATAGCTAGTAACATTTGAGTTAGAAAAATACAAATAATCTATGTTTGTTAAGTTAACAATTATTGGCAATCCAACTGATAAAATCTTATCCTTATTAACAAAACTTTCTAAACCTATTGGATTTTTTTTCCAATATTTTTGCTGGACAAAATATTTTCCTTCTAACCTATCTAAAAAGCTTGCTCCATATAAGCTTGGATGATAGTAAGAATTGTTTAAATCATCAAGCAAGTTACTTGTATCTTTGCTAGAATAGTTAAGCCAATGTGGAGATTTAACAATTGTGTTAACAATTCTTCCATATGTATTTAAAGGATAAAGAGGATCTTCCAATTTTTCAATATTCAACAAAACTTTTCTGTCTTGAACTTTAGTCAAATTTGTTTTTGTCCTTAAATCTGAGATTTCAACTTTCATTCTGTAATCAATTTCCAAATTGAAGCTATCATAAGGCTGAATTATTAATTTTTGGATTTCAATTTTTGCTTGAAATCCTTGCAAATCAATTAAATTTTCTAACGTATCAATCCAATCGTTAACTGTTGCTCCTTCCATTAAAGGCTGTGGATTTGAATTTATTGTCCCATTAATTATTAACTCTACGAGAGTTTCATTAGAAGAGTTTAACGGCATTCCATTTGTTATAATAAAGTTAATTGCAGAAACACAAGCTCTTTTCCCTATAATTGCTAACGCTCTTTCTGAATCTTCAAAAACATTCTTACTTAAAATTATCATACTTTCAATCCTATTTTCTACAGCTTTTTGAGATGAATAAAAGCTTACAAAACTTTTTTGTGTAATCAAAAATAAAGCTAGAAAAATCGTAACAAAAAATAGTATTAAACTAAAAAGTATGCCTTTCATAATTTATCCCAAACCAAAATCTTGAAAAATGTCGGTCCCCAAAGCCATCTTATTCCTTGAACTGACTGAGAATCAACGCTTATATCTTGAGCGCTAATATCATTTCCAATTTGCTGAATTAATCTATCTATTGCATCTTGAATTGCCAATTGAGAAGAATTGAAGACATTTCCATAACCAACCATTCCTTTAACTAAATAGGTATATTCAAAAGATGACCAAGGCAAAATATAGTTTGTCGGGGAAATTCCTCCATATGGCTGAAAATCGACAATTTCTATGCTATTTTCTCCTTCAGAAATTAAATTTGGGTAAACATAAACATTCTCTGGTACTATTCTTGGAGAAGGGGAAGTAAAAACTGTAAATTTTGGTAAATCTTCTCTAAAAACAGAAACGTTTATCATGCTGCTAAAACCTTGAGCAATATGAACAAAACTTTCAACTATTTTACTTTCTCTTTCGCTAATATTGAAAGTAAATGTTTTTGGATTGCTTGCCTCTCCGCCAAAAATTTTTTCCTTTGTTAAATCTATTTCTCCATATAAAAACAAAGGCTTATCAATTGTATAAGAAACTTCTACATAACTTGAATTTTCTGCGTCACCCAAAGGATTTGAATAAATGTTAGCATCTTTATAACCCCAGTGTAAATCTCCATAAGAATTCAAATATACTGAAACAACATTAGTTCCGTTTTTTAAATTGCTTGTTATATCAAAATCTAAGATTACACTTTTGCTCGCAACAATATCTCTATAGCAATAGTATTTCCTAATTGAATAGCAATAGTATTGAGCATCTTCTCCAGTATTAATTCCATCTTTATAAAATGGATATTTTGAATTTACATAAATTTCTATATCAGTTGTATTCCAAATGAAATATTTTGTGTCATCAATATTTTTCAAATTTAAATGAAGTTTTGCATTAACATTTTTCGCATTTTCTGGAACATAGAAAGAAACCATAGACCAAGCCCCAGTATTTCCAACAACGTTATCAAAATAATATCTTTTAACAAAAGTTTGGTTTCCAGTTTGCATTTCTTGAGATAAACTATAAGTTACAATTAGTCTCATTCCTGGATGAATGTGAGAATGATAATTTGGAGTTCCTATAACTAAATAAATTGTATTATTTCCAGCTTTAATTTCGTTAGTAACATCAACATAACCATAAGCTGCAGTTGTTATCTCACCATACCATCCAGAAGCTTCTTGCAAATAGAGCCAAATAACATCATTTTTCTTTTGAACACCATTAACAACTAATTGCTCAAATTGAGCTTGACTTTTAGAAGTTCCAAAATGAATAGAAACAAAAAGAGTGGCATTGTAAATTGTTATATTTGAAGGCAAGGAAAAATATTTTGTTACTTCTAACCTATTTCCAGTCCAACCAGAACCTTCAGGATAAAAAGGAATTATTTGTGTTGTATTTTTTCTATATTTTGTTAACCAAGCTCTTGCAACATATCCACTAACTGGTTTACCAATTTCATAACCAGAAGTTAAAGCATAAGCTACTGAAATACTTTTCGAATAATTCAAACAAGAAGAATAAACTGTTTCATTTTCTGTTTGTAAACTAAAACATTTCTTTGTTACATTTTCTAAAATTTCTTTTGTTATATTGCTAGCAATTGTTTTATTTCCAGCATACCAAAAGCTTCCTATCAAATCAATTATTGTCTTATTCAAATCTTCTTCTTTCAAAGTTCCATTTTCAATCAAACTTTTTATTGTTGGAGTATCAGAAAAAGAAGAAGCCTTTAAATTTGAAAGAATGTTAACAATATCTTTAGCTTCTAACCAATTTGATTGAAAACTTATCTCACTTTTAACCTCTGGTTTTCCTATGAAAATTAAAGCTAATAAAGTTGCTGTAAGGCCGATTCCAACCAAAATATCTGTTGTAAAAATTATACTTTTTGCCATACTACAGTTTTCACCTTAACAATACTTTCATTCCAAATTGCAACTCTTTCCAAGACTAAAATGTCTTTTGCATTTTCCATTGAATAATTTGGAAAAGAGTAAAGTAAAGTTCCGTTTAAAGAATAAACAAAATAATTAACGTTTGCAGTTCCTAAACTTAAAAGATATGCTAATTTTTGATAACCAAGCTCTTCCATCATTCTAACTTTAGTTGTATTTATTCTATTTCCATTCGCTAAACCAATTTCCAAAACGTTGCTAGTATTCCAGTAAATTGGATATCCCTCTTTAAACCAAATTTCTGAAGCATAAATTAAAATATCAGCTAAATCCGCTTTTTCTCTCTCCTCTTTTATCCCTTCCATTTTATAATACCAAAGAAAGAATGCTGCTATTAAAATTAGGAAAAGGATAGAAGCTGCTATGAAAAAATCGTAAGTCAAAGTTTGAGATTTAATTAACATAAATCTCACCATTAACATTTCTAATCCAGTTATCTCCTTTTTTTAAATAACCAAAAATTTCCTTAGTGTAAATAACGCTTTGAGTCTCTCCACTATTCCAAAAAACTTTAACTCTATAATTGGAAACGCTTACATTATAATCAATAGAGTTTAGAATTTTTTCTGGTATTTGAAATATTCTGCTATAACCATCCCCAGCTTTCAAAGCAAGATTTATTTCAGTTGCAACAGATTCGCTAATTTTTCTTGCATCTTCATAAATTTGTAAATTGTAAAATTGCAAGTAATAAGAAGAATTATAATACATAACAGTTAACAATATTACTATTAAAAGTGAAACTAAAGCAAAAAATTCTAGGCTAGCTTGAAGTAACATTTATGTTAACACCTCCTTTAAAAGCTTGAATTGAAACATAATACTCTCCTTCTTTTATTGGTAAATAACCAGAAACGTTTGCTATGCAATTATAATAAATATCTGAAACTCCTGCACTTGTTCTAACTTTCCAGTTTATTGTTCTATTCAAAAAAGAAATTTCTTCAACATTCTTAGGAATAGCTATCTTTATTGTTATTTTAGCTGGCTCTCCTTGTAAATAAACCCAATCACAAGCTTCTCCAATTTTTTTAACGCTTTCGCTTGCAACTGTTAAAATATTTTGTTCGTTAGACTGTTGAGAAATTGAATAGAGGTAAAGAATATACGGAATTAAAACCATTAGAGAAAAAGAAACTAATATCAAATATTCTGTAGCAATTTGTGCCTTCATTTTATTCTTTAATTTTTCACTTTTTCAAAATTTTCTTGAGTTTTTCTGGCATATCTGAAGAGGCAAATCCTAAAACCTTTGAAACTTTATAAAGTTTGTAAGAAGCTGTCAAAAAATAATAAGAAGAAAAAATTAGGAATATTCTTTGGATTAAATCCAAAATTGAATTTTGCAAACTCAAAAATTCGACTATAAGCATCGAAACTATTGCACCAAAAAGAAAAATTGTTCCAAAAGAAAAATTCCAAGTTATTTTCTGCATTTCTCCTTTTGTAAATCTTATGTTTGATTTAAGAAGATAAATTATAGTAACAAACATAAGAACTGCGTTTAATGCCGTTAATAATACAAACATTCCTAACATTTATTTCACCTCTATTGCCTCATCGCACATCTCTATTAAAATATTTATCATCTTCTCATCTAATAATTTTTCTATTGAAACTATTAAACCAATTAAACCAAAAACTCTTAAACGAGATACTATGAAATGTATAAATTTTGCAACAGTTTCAAAATTATTGTAAATTAAGAGAGTGGAAATTGAATCCAAAAGCAAAAATTTATTTTCTTTGTTTTCCATATTTTCCAAAGCTTCAGTTAATGCTATTCCTAAATCAGTTAAATGAGATGGAGAAGGTATAAAAAGGCAGTTATCTGTCATTTTTATTTCTTTGCTAACAGATTTAGAAATGGCATCAATAAAAAAGATATTTTCTGTGGAAATTCCATTTTCTTTTAGATATTTTATCAAGTCAAAATAAGGCTTATTAACAGTTATGTAAATGCCAGAAAACTTTTTTTCTTTTATGAGTGTCTTCAAAATTGAAAGATGAACTTTGTGGTATTTCTTTGCATCTATTATGAACAAAATTACTTTGTTTGCTTTTACTCCTTTAAGAAATTTTTTCAGTTGTTCCTCTTTAAGAGTTTTAAGCTTCATATAAATTATATAAATAATAAAATAAATGAAGCAAGTAAGTACAGGAATAAAAGGTTTAGATACATTATTAAAAGGCGGCTTACCAAAAGGATCAACAACTCTTATTTCTGGAACTCCTGGAAGTGGAAAAACAATCTTAAGCATGCAATTCCTAGTTAATGGATATTTACAAGCTAAGGAAAAGGGATTATACATTTCTTTAGAAGAAGATGTAGAAAGAATGGAAGAGTATATGAGCAGTGCATTTAACTGGCCAATTAAAGAATTGAGAAAGAAAAATAAAGTAATTTTAATTCACTCTGACATTTATGATTTTGAAAAGTTTAAAGATTTGATTGAAACAACAGTAGAAAAAAACGGAATTGAAAGAGTTGTTATTGACCCTATAACTGTAATAAGTTTATTTTTTGAAAGACCATTAGAAATAAGAAGAAGTTTGCTTGAATTAGATAGATTGTTAAAAAAGTTAAAATGCACTTCTTTGCTAACGTGTGAAATTCCTGAAGGCTCTAATGTTATTTCTTCTTTTGGAATTGAAGAATTTACTTCTGATGGCATAATAATTCTTTACTATAAAATTGGATCTCCAAGAGGGATAGTTGTAAGAAAAATGCGTTTAATTGATCATGATAAAGAAGTGCATCCGTTTGAAATAAAAAATAAAAAAGGGATTATTGTTTATCCTACTGAGAAGCTTTTTTAAATATCAAATAAAAGCTTAAATATATTACTAACTAGTAAATATATGAAACCTAAATCTCCAGATGAACTTTTAAATCTTACCAAATCTCTTTTTGAAGCAAACGAAGATTTAGATCTGGTTTTAATTGGAGGTTTAGCTGCTCAAGAAGTTTATAGTATGAGAAGAATTAGAAACAGTTCTGATATCGATATAGCTGTGAGAGGAGAACAAAATGATAAATTAATCAAAAGATTAAGAGATAATGGGTATGAAACATTTTACAATGAAACTTTAGATAAGTATTCTGCTTTTAAACAGGAAGAAGGTATCCATATAGATATTTATCCTGACAAAGTTGGTAAATACACGTTAGATGAAGATTTTTGGAAGAGAGCCAAGGCTTTAGATGACATCAGAGTCGCTTCTCCAGAAGACTTAATTGGAATTAAAATTTATGCATACATAGCATCAGAAAGGGGAAAAATAAAGCATATGATTGATATCTATTCAATAATAATAGGAAGAGAAGAAATTGACTTAGAATATCTGAAAAATAGGTTAGAAAAAGTTGCAACAATTCTAGATTTATCAATATATAAAATTTTAGAGTATTTAAAACCAGAAAAAAAGAAAAACGTATTAGAACAATTTAGAAAAAAAGAAATAAGATTCTTGGAAGAGGAAAGTAAGAAAATTATTGAATATCTATCTTCGGAAAAATATTTATTTTCAAAAAGTTAAGTTAAGCAATGGACTTACTATTATTTTGTAAAAAAGAAAATTGGAAGAAATTGGAAGAAAAATTAAAAAAAGATGATTTAGTATCTGGGGCTTCTATAAAAATAAGAGATGCTAATATTTTGGGTAAAGAAGGCTTTTATTTCTACTTAGAGGGAACGGAAGACAAAATAAATAAAGCAAAAGATTTAGCTAAAGATTTAGCAGAAGAAGTTAAGGGAGAGGAAAAAATTAAGGTTGTTGAAATTTTGAAAAAAGAAGAAGATATGGCAATAGAAGGGTTTGGTGCCATTCTAGGATAGATTTCTTGGATCTTCCGGAGCTTTATCCAACTCATCAAGATTCTTATATTTTCTTACTAAACTAAAACCTTCTTTTTTTGGATATTCACTTTCTAAATAAGCATTTAGATAATCAGAAACTTCAGTTAAATAAAGTGAGATACTGGAATTATCTGAATAAAACTCTAGCGAAGGTGGTTCTAATGACGAACCTTCCTCATCCACTCATTTCACCTCAATCTAAGTTAATTTACGCTTTTTTATTTATAAGCTTTACCCCTTTTAAGATTATAAGTAATTGAATTTCTAAGCAGCTTTTAATTCTTTAGGTAGGGATCTCCACACTTACGCATGGAGATGAAAAACGAAAACTATTTATGGTTATCTAACTCCATCGAATTTTAAATTCTCCTAGCAAATATAAAAATGCGCCAGTAGTCTAGCCTGGTTAGGACACGAGCTTGCCAAGCTCGGAGCCCGGGTTCAAATCCCGGCTGGCGCAAATCTAAAATTTCTCAAATAATTCATTAAATGATAAAAACAGCTACAACAAAAGATTCCAATTTCTTTGAAGAAATAAAAAATGATTGAAAGAAAAAGGATTAGTAGAAGAATATGGAATTGATTGATAATCAACTTTAATGGATTTTTGAAAGATAAATTAGAGTCTTCATAGAGTAATACCTTAATTTGAGCTATCAGTATCATATCAAATATCTTTTTAAACATTGACTTACAATAAAAGTTTATGGTTAAGAGAACTGGACCAACAAATCCTTTGCTTAAGAAATTGATAGAAGAATTAAAGAAAAAATCCTTAGAGGAAAAAGTAAAAATTTGGAAGAGAGTAGCAGAAATTTTAGAAAAGCCTACAAGAAAAAGAGCAGAAATAAATTTGAAACATATAGAAAGAGAGGCTAGAGATGGGGAGACAATTATTGTTCCTGGGGTTGTTTTAAGTGAAGGCGAGCTAAAGAAAAAGTTAACAATAGCTGCTTGGAAATTTTCATCAAAAGCTAAAGAAAAAATTGAAAAAAGTGGTTCTAAAGCAATTTCTATTGAAGAACTAATGAAAATTAATCCAAAAGGTAGCAAAGTTAGAATAATGGTGTAAATGATGAAAATATATGATGCTACAAATCAAATTGCTGGAAGACTAGCAACTTATGTAGCTAAAGATTTGCTTAAAGGAGAGCAAGTAATTATTGTTAATGCTGAAAAGGCTGTTCTTTCTGGAAATCCAAAAGTTAAGTTTAAAGAATATAAGCAAAAAATTGATAGAGGAGATGTGAAAAAGGGACCATTTTATCCTAAATATCCTGATCTAATTTTAAGAAGAATTGTTAGAGGAATGTTACCCTGGCATAAGGATAAAGGAAGGAAAGCTTTTAAAAGGTTAAAGGTTTTTATTGGAGAACCAGAAGAATTTAAGAATAAAGAAAAAATTAGAATTGAAGAGGCAGATGCAAGCAAATTAAAATGTAAATTTATAACCTTAGGAGAGCTTTCATTAATGTTGGGAGCTGAGAAAAGATGGTAAAGAAAGAGAAAAATGTTTTAGAAGTTGGAAAAAGAAGGCTTGCAATAGCTAGAGCTTTGATTAAAGAAGGAACTGGAAAAATTTTCATAAATTCTAAGCCATTAGAGCTATGGGGAACTGATATTTTAAGACTTTGGATAAGAGAACCATTAATTCTAGCTGGAGATTTGTCTAAAAATATTGATATTTATGTTAATGTTAGAAGCGGTGGCTTAGTAGGACAGGCTGAAGCTATAAGGCAAGCAATTGCTAAAGGCTTAATTAGATATACAAAAGACAAAAAGCTAAAGCAAAAGTTTATAGAATATGATAGAAATCTTTTGGTTTATGATCCAAGAAGAAATGAACCGCATCATGCAAGTGGAAAAGGAGCAAGCAAACGTGGAAGTCGTAGACATAAGCAACGCTCTAAAAGGTAAAAAGCGTTCTCATCTCTAATGTGTACCTTATGTACAACCTATGTATAACTTATGGTAAAGCTTTTAAATATGTAAAATAATTAATATATAGATATTAATGGTGAAATAAAATGGATATGAAATTAAAGGATATAATTGAGGGATGCTTACTTGGTGATGGATGTATCGAAAACAAAGTAGATAAGTATTTCTATTTTAAAGTTTCAGCAAGAGATGAAAAATTTGTTGAATGGATTAAACAACTTCTAGAAAATTTCAATATTCACTGCTGGATTAGCCATGAAAATAAAAAGCTGTATTCAGCTGGGTTCTACATTAACACTTGTTCCTATAATGAGCTTCTATTGCTAGAAAGAAAGTGGTATAAGAAAGGGGAAAAGAGAAGGATTAAAATTGTTCCTTCAGATTTAAAATTAACTCCAACCACTTTACTTTTTTGGTATCTCGGAGACGGTAGTCTTATTAGAAGGAAGGATGATACAGCTAGGGTGCCTCATATCAGCTTGGCAACAAATTCTTTTTCAAAAGAAGAAGTAGAATTTTTAAAAAATAGGCTCAAAGAAGATTTAGGTCTAAATTTCTATATAGTTTCAAATACTACTTCAACAGGCTTTAGAAAAACCATAAAAACTGAATATCTTCTATATTCAAAAATAGAAGATGGTACACCATTTAGATTTTTTAAGTTAATTGGCTTAGAATGTCCAAAAGAAATAGCAAACTGTATAACTGGAAGCAAGGGCGGCAGCTTGCATTATTTCAAAGATAAATGGCCAAACGAAGAAGATTGGGTAAGAATTCTATCAAACGTTAAAGAAATTGGCCCGATTTTAAGAAAAAGAAGATTAGAGCTAAACCTTTCTCAAAATCAATTAGGAAAAATTGTTGGAATAAGAAGAGAAAATGTAAGGGATGTTGAGCTAATGAAAAGAAACTTCTGCGCTGCCAATTTCAGAAAAATTTTGAATGCTTTAAATCTAAACGTTTTTGACTTGTTGAAAAGTTTAGCTAGCTAAAAAATTTACCTTGCGAAAACTATAGCTTAAATGAAGTTTTTTACAAATTTGTTTTCTGAAGAAGAAGCCAATGTAATATTTTTCCTTATCGATTATACTAAAGATTCTAAAGAGCTTGGAAAGAGAATAAGAAAAGCGAGTTTGTTTGTTGAACCTTTTAGTTCGTATAAAAATGAAAATCTTTTGAAGAATATTAAAATTTTTGATAAAGGTGATATAAAATTGAATTCTTTTGAAGAAATAGAAAAAATTGTTTCAGAAATAAGAAAAGCTAACAAACTTCCATTAATGTTTTCTCGAGGTCATTATCCATCTTTCTATTCGTCTAAAATTTTTCCAAACGAAAAACTGCTAATTTTTGATGCTCATGCTGATTGTAAAGATAAGTATATTGATGAAATAATTTCTTTTGATTCAGAAGAACCAAAAGAAAAATTTAACGGTTCAACTTGGCTGAGAAGACTTTTAGAAAATCAGAGCAAGAAAGTTCTTTTAATCGGCCTAAGGTCTTTTGATGAAGATGAGATAAAATTTTTGAGAAAAAGGAAAGTCAAATTCTTAACCTCTAGAGAAGTTTTAGAAAATAAAGAATATGCATTGAAAATTGTTAAAAATTTCACTGAAAATTCTAAACTGCATATTTCTCTCGACTTTGATGTTTTTGATCCTTCTATCTTTCCAGCAGTAGATTATCCAGAACCTGGAGGAATTTATTTTTATGATTTTGCAGATATTGTTGAAAATATTGAAGGAAAAATTGTTAGTATAGATGCTTGTTGTTTAAAACCAATTGAAAATAATTTGATAAGTGAATTTTTAGCAGTTAAATCAATGTTTTACCTTCTTTCAAAAATCTAAAGCTCTATAAAATTTTCCTTTTCATCAACAATTTCTAAAACAACTGGTTTTCCTCCGTAAACTCTTGTTGAGCTAATTGTTAAAACTTTATTATTATGAGAATAGAAGTAACCGTTTAAAGCTTTTTGAGGCTCATGACTTCTAACGATTTTTCTCACATTCAATTTTTCTAAAACATTTTCTGTTACATCTTTTCCGAATAGAACTCCTGCACCTCTCGGATTATAAGCTTCTCCCTTTCCTTCTAAAGGGTCGCTCCAAAGAATTATTTCTTCAATTTCATTAGAAGGATTTTCTAGGATTTTTCTTGATGATATTTTTCTTGAAACTCCTCCATGGATAAACAAATATTTATCTTCGTAAATAGCAGCAATAGGCAAAGAAAAGAAAAAATCTTTAAGAAAATTATTGTAATAATCTAACCAATTTCCTCTTTTAAATGAAACCTCTTCTCTTAAATCACAAGGTCTAAAATTTGGGTTTCCATATTCATCGTAACTTTCATGATTCCCTTTTAAAGCAATAACGTTTTTATTTTCTTTAAGCAGCTTATTCAAAGATTCTAATATTTCAACACCAAAATCTCCTCTATCGGCATAATCTCCCAAAAAAATTATTAAGTAATCTTTATCTAAAAAATCATAAACTTTAGAAAAAGAATCAAAATCTCCATGCAAATCGCCAAAAACAATAATTCTTTTTGCATCAAAAATCTCAATAAGTTTATTTTTTCTTCTAATTTCCATTCAACCACTAAGGCAAAATTCTTGTTCTTGTTCTTGGAAACATTGTAACTTCTTGAATATTATCTTTGCCACAAATTTTCATTGTTAATCTTTCTAATCCAATAGACCAACCAGAATGAGGAGGTGCACCATACCTAAAAGCTTTAATATAATATTCAAAATCTTTTGGATTTAATCCTTTCTCTTTAATTCTTTTTTCTAACAAATCTGGCAAATGAATTCTTTGAGTTCCAGAAGAAATTTCCAATCCTTTATAAATAAGGTCAAAAGCCTTAACAATTTTTGGATTTTCTTCTTTAGGCATAGCATAAAAAGGTTTTAGTTCTTCTGGCCAATCTTTCAAAATAAAAGCGTCGCCAAAAATTTTAGCTAATAATTTTTCTTGTGATTTTGAAAAATCATCTCCATACTCAATTTTTTCTCCTTTATTTTTCAAAGCGTTTATTGCTTCTTCATATGTAACTCTTTTTAAAGGTAAAGAAGGTATTTCTAATTTTTGACCTAATATCTCCAATTCTTTATTGCAATTTTCTTTAACATTCTTTAGAATATAAACTAAAACTTCCTCTAACTCTTTAATAGCATCTTCATCCGTAGCAAAAGCCATTTCTATATCCATTTGCCTTATTTCATTTAAATGCGTTGGTTGATCAAATTTTTCCGCTCTGAAAACTGGAGTTATCATAAAAACTTTTTCAAAAGAAATTGCTCCCATTTGTTTGTATAGTTGAGGAGACTGAGCAAGATAGGCGGTTTTTTCAAAGTAAGGCAAGGAAAATAATTCAGCTCCTCCTTCGCTTGCGCTAGCAATTATAATTGGTGGTTGCATCTCAATAAAACCTTTTCCAAGAAAATATTCTCTAAAAGATTTTGTTATTTCAGTTTGAATTCTGAAAATTGCCTTTCCTTCTTGAGTTCTAAAGTAAAGAAATCTCCAGTCTAATTTTGTTTCTAAATTTGCTTTTGTGACTTCTCTTGGATCTAATGGTAATAAAGACTCAGATTTATTAATTATCTTAATTTCTTCTGCTTCAACTTCAAACTTAAACTTTTCTGATTCAGATTTTTTAACAGTTCCTTTAATCTCTAAAACATCTTCTTGATGCAAATTTTTTAAAATATCTTTAAACTTTTCTCCTTTTACAACAATTTGGACAAAACCAGAATAATCTCTTAAAATTAAAAAATTAACTTTTCCTAACAATCGAAAATCATGAAGCCAACCTTTTAAAACTACTTTTTTTCCTTCTTCGAGTTGGCCTGAATAAACTCTTTCCATTAATCAAAATTACCTTTGAGTTTTAAATTTGATATTCTCAATTTAAAAAGCATATTCAAAAATAAAGAATGGTAAAACAAATGAAAATTTTATTAACTTCTGATGTGTGGAAAAGCAATGAGAAAATAAAATAGAAATTTTTGAAAATTATTTGAAATGTAAAAAAGAATATTGTTTTAATCACAATAGCAGAGAGGAAAAGTTAAGAATGGAAATAAGTAAATTATCATACCGACGATCTAAAAAGATTGGAGTAAAGGGGAATATTTTTCTAGTATGATAGTTAACTGCCGATATATATTTGCTTGACACTTAACTGTCAAACTAAATTTCTAGACTTGCTAATCTTTTTAAAGCTTCTAACTTCTCCTTTCTTTCTATTTCACTCTTTTCCAAAATTTCCTTCAAAGTTCTAATACTTTCATCGTAAGTTTTCCTATCAACTGGATACGGTATTCTATCTTTTCCACCATGAGCAAATGTATACTTAACTGGATCTACCCAGCTAGCCTCTTTACCATAAACAATTTTTGCTATCAACGCCAAAGCTCTAACAGTTTTTGGACCTACGCCTTCAAAAGAAACCAATTCTTCATAATTTTTTGGATTAAATTCGTGCAAATCTAAGAGTTTTTTATAAACTTTTAAATCAAAAGTATGTTCAAAAGGCATTTTTAAATATTTTACTAGTCCAAAAGGAGAGGCAAAAAAATTTTTAAATTTTCTAACATCTTCTTTAACTATATCTACGCTTGCTTTTCTAGCATCTTCGCTTTCTTTAGCAACCATATTCAAAACATTCTCTTCTTTAAAACCAATTATCGCTTCATGCGGCTCAACAACAAAACTTTTGACTTTTTCATCAATCCAATGGTATCTTCTAGCTAATTTATTGTTAACATTCATTCCTTGTTGAACTACAGCCCATTTTCCTTCTTCGCTAACGAAAAAAGCATGATGGTAAATTTGATAGCCAGCTTGAATTAAAGAAGAATCAACTTTAGCAACCATTTTGCTTGCATATTTTAAACTTTCAATTTTTTGAGTTGAAAAATTGAATTCATCAGAAATTTTTTCTATTTCATCTGGAACTTTCCTTGCTGTTGAACCTTTTCCTCCTAAAACTTTAATTCCTAAATTTTCTTTGTTTAAAGCTTCTTTTAAAGCTCCAGTTAAAGTGGTTGTTGTTCCGCTTGAATGCCAATCATAGCCAACAACACAAGCGAATGATTGAAAGAAAAAGGGGTTTGAAATTCTTCTCAAAAACTCCTCTTTTCCGAATTCTAAGATTATAATTTTAGAAATTTCTCTACTAAGCTTTACCATTCTTTTAAAAAGCCATTTTGGACAAGCACCATAGTGTAAAGGTAATTCAGCGATTCCCGTTCTCATTAAGAAAATTTGAAAATTAAATAATTATATAAATGCGCCAGTCGTCTAGCCTGGTAGGACACGAGCTTCCCAAGCTCGGAGCCCGGGTTCAAATCCCGGCTGGCGCATAAAAGGTGATAAAATGAAAAAGATAATAAAAATCGTTACAGAGCACGGTGAACTAAAGGGAGAATTAAATGATAGGAATCCAAAAACAGTTAAAGAAATATTAAAAATTTTGCCGGTAGAAGGAGAAGTAAATAGATGGGGGGACGAAATTTACTTCGAAATTCCATTGAGCCTTAATGAGGAAAACGCTCAAGAAGAAGTGGAAGTTGGAGATATAGCCTACTGGCCACCAGGTAATGCTTTGTGTATATTTTTTGGAAAAACTCCTGCTTCTACTAACGACAAACCAAAAGCATATTCTCCAGTTAATGTGATAGGAAAAATTTTGGGAAAAGTTGAGATATTAAAAAAAGTAAAAGATGGAGAAAAAATTAGAATTTTAAAGGAGTGAAAAATTCATTTTTTCTTTAGCTATTCTTAAGTAGAAAATAAACTTTTAAATTACCTTTTCAAAAACTATTATGTTTTTCAAAAAGAAAGAAGATGTTTCTATTGAAGAAAGGTTAAAGGAAATAGAAAAAAAGGTTAAAGGACTGAAAGAAAGTGAAAATTTAAAGGAGGAGAAAAAAGAGGAATTAAAAGAAGTAAAACCAATTTTTGAGGAAAAGAAAAATGAGGAAAATGTTGAAGAAAAAGAGCAGGAGGCCCCTCTTTTTGTAAAGCTCGATAAATATAAAACAATAATTTCTTCAATAATGCAATTGAAAGCTCTATTGCTCTCTTTGAAAAATTCATTAGTTGCTTTGGAACAAATAGAAAAGACCAGAACTGAAACATTTAATCTTCTGGTTAAAAATCTGGAAAAAATGAATGAAAGGCTTAGCTTATTGGAAAAAGAAGTTGTTAAACCGGTTGGCGTAAGTTTTGGTAGTTTACCTGCCTATGAAGAAGTTCATAGTGTTCAAACATCAATAGCAAATTTAAGAGCGGAAATAGAAAGATTGAAAGCAGAATTGGAAACAATGCAATAAATTTACAGAAAAAATAAATTAATGCTAAATGAGAAAGATCTTGAAAATTTTTTGAAAGAAAAAAATGTTAATTTTGAAATTTTGAAATTCGAAGAAAATGTTATTTCTAGTGAAAAAGCCTATGAAAAAACAAAAGGAGTTATAGTTAAGAGCATACTTTTGATTTGCGATAATTCTCCTTTGCTATGCATACTTTTGGGAAAAGATAGAATAAATTTGGAAAAAATTAAGAATATTTTTGGTTGTAAAGATGTAAGACTTGCAAAAGCAAAAGAAGTAAGAGAAATTACTGAATATGATATAGGAGCTTTACCACCATTTCCATTAAAACAGAAAATTAGAGTAATTGTTGATGAAAAAGTTGAAAAATTGAAAGATGATGAAATTGTTTTTTGTGGAGGAGGCTCCCACTATCATCTGTTAAAAATTTCAAAGAAAGATTTACTCAAGACCTTAGAAAATTTTATTGTTGAAAAAATTACTGAGTGATTTTTAACTTTTGAAAAAAATATTGGAAATGCGGGGGTCGCCTAGCCTGGTCAATGGCGGCAGGCTCAAGTCAGGTTTTCTTGAGCTTTGAAATGATGAGAAGAAACCTGCTGGGTTAGTCCCTTCGTGGGTTCAAATCCCACCCCCCGCATTTTTCAATTATTAAAAATAGCAATAGAGTGAAGATTAATTTGAATAAATTGCTATCAACTCAAGAAGTTAACAAAAAATAAAAAATAAAAAAAAGGGGAAAATTTACTTTTCGATGAAAGCTTCGTATACTACGAATAGTGTTCCTACGAGTGCGAAAAGCCATGCTAGTATTTCAAAGAGTTGTGCTAAGCCATTCCAAACTGATGTACCTAAGTAACTTCCTAATGTAGTTGCTATTGGAAAGGTTCCAGCAAAGAGGAAGAATACTCCTGCTAGAATTATCCAGTTGAATCCCTTCTTTGCTACATTTCTGAACTTTAAGTATTCTGCAAACACTGCTGCTAACAAGAAGGCTATTCCTAAGTCTATTAAGCCTCC
>JBMFIJ010000007.1:0-22637 GCA_049976365.1 Candidatus Aenigmatarchaeota archaeon
CTCATTACTTTGGGTGTTATAAAGTCTAATTTTTCGGGCATATGGTCATTATTTTGTATTTTAATTATAAATATTTTTTGCTGCTGAAGAACTTTCCCATTCACATTTAAGCTTTGCAATTAAAGATTTTAATGTGCTTGGTTTGATGAAAAAATTATTATGAATTTTATCCTTTGCATGCTTTATTGACTTTATAATTATTATTTCTCCCACTTTGCCTTCGTAAAAATTCTATAAAATACAAAAACAAACTTTATAAATTGGGTCCGTAGTCTAACGGTTAGGACGCCGCCCTTACAAGGCGGAGGAGGCGGTTCAACTCCGCCCGGACCCAAGCTTATATATTTTTTTATTAAAACTTCATTATGATTATCTCAATAATTTCAGATTCACATTTAGGATTTTCTCCAGATTCAAGATTGGAAGATGATAGCTATCAAAACTTTGAAGAAGCTTTTGAAAAAGCTTTAGATAGCGATTTAATAATTTTAGCTGGAGATTTATTCGATTCAAGAGCTCCAAAAACAAAAGCTTGGGCTTATGCTTTAAAAATTTTATCAAAAGCTACTTTACAAGAAAATAAAGGAGTAAAGCTTATTGAAACTGATAAAGAATTAAAAGAAGCTAGTAAAAAAACTTTAGAACATTTGCCAGTTATAGCAATTCATGGAAATCATGAACTAAGAGCAAAAGGTGAAATTAATGCAATAGAAGCTTTGGAAAATGCCGGCTTGCTAATTTATTTAAACGCAAACAAAATTGTTTTCGAGAAAAATGGAGAAAAAGTTGCAATTTTTGGCTTATCTCATGTGCCAGAAAGATTTGCTAAAGATGTTTTAGAAAAATGGAATCCTAAACCAATAGAAAATGCTTTCAACATTTTAGTTTTACATCAAAACATTGATCCTTTTGTTTATTCTCCTTTAGAGCAACCAACTTTGAATTTATCAAATTTGCCAAAAGGCTTTGATTTAATTGTTGATGGTCATATCCATATTTCATCAAAAGAAAAAATTGATTCAACTTTATTTTTAATTCCTGGTAGTACAGTTTCTACTCAATTTCAACCGAGTGAAGCAGAAATTCCAAAAGGATTTTACAAAATTGATACAAAAGAAAAGAAAGTAGAATTTTTGCAAATAAATGCAAGAAAATTCTTTTATGAAAATTTGGAAATTAGAAAAGAGCAAAATGCAAAAGAGATTATTGAGAGAAAAATAAGAGAAAAAATTTTTGGGAATTTTGATAAGCAACCAATTGTAAAAATAAGAATTTCTGGCGACGCCTTAATTTCAGAGAAAGATTTAAGGGATTTAGAAAAGAAATATCATGATTCTTGCATTCTAATGTTTTCAAAATCTTTAGAAAATCCAGAATTAACTCAAAAACTAGAATTTTTAAGAAGCTTGAAAGAAAGCAAAGCTTCTCTTGAAGAAATTGGTTTAAGCATATTGAAAAAGAGTTTGGAGGAGCTTGGCTTTAAAAATTCTTTCAACTATGTTGATTTATTTGGTTTGCTTTCAGAAGAAGAGATTGATACTGCTTTAAAAATTTTGCTTGGGGAGCAACAAACTTTAAGGATGGTAAAATGATTAGAAAAATAATTTTGAAAAATTGGAAATCTCATCTAAATTCTACTTTAAATTTTGAAAAAGGAGTTAATTTGCTTGTTGGAAATATTGGAGCAGGAAAGTCAAGCGTTTTAGATGGCATATGCTTTGCTTTATACGGAACAATTCCAGAAATTCAGGCAAGAAGAATTAAGGTTGAAGAATTAATAATGAGAAAACCTTTTGAAAAAGATGAAGCTGAAGTTTATTTGGAATTCGAAGCAAACAATAAGATTTTAAGCGTAAAAAGAGTTTTAAGAAAAGGGAGAAGTTCCTATGCAGAATTCAGAGAAAATGGCAAACTTTTAGAAGTTCAAAGTTCTCAAAGAGTTACTGAACTTGTTGAAAAAGAATTGAAAACAAGCTATGAACTTTTTTCAAAAATAATTTATGCTGAACAAAACAGTTTAGATTATTTTTTAAGACTGGCCCCTAACGAAAGAAAGAAAAAAATTGATGAACTTTTAATGATTGAAAGATTTGAAAGAGCAAGAGCATCTTGCTCTTCTTTAATAAACAGAATTGAAGCAATAGTTAAAGACAAAGAAAAATATCTAGCTTCTATAGATTTTGAGAAGCTGAAAAGAGAATTGGAAGAAATTGGAAGAGAAATAGAAAGGTTAAGCACCGAAATAAGCTCTAAAAAAATTCAGCTATCGGATATAACTTCTAGAAGGATTTTAATAGAAGAAGAATATAGAAAGTTAAGAGAAGTGAAAGAAAAATTAGAAAGTAAAAAGAAGGATGCAAAAAGTTTGAAGCTAATTTTAGAAGAAATTGAGAAAGAGATTGGAAAATTAGAAGAAGAAATTAAAGATGCAAAAAGAGAGGAAATTGAGAAAAAAATCTTTGAAAATGAAAGAAAGAGAAAAGAGTATGAGCCTTATGTTAAAGAAAATAAGGAAAAAATTGAAAAGATGCAAAATGAAATTTCAAAGATTAATTCTGACATTTCTTTTCAGAAAAGGAAAATTGAAGAGCTTCAGAGAAGAAAAGAAGAAATTGAAGAATATGAGAAATTGATTGAAGAATTAGAAAAGAAATTTAACGAGAAAATTTTGGAGGAAAAGGAAAAAAGAATTCAAGAAATTGTTTCAAGGCTGGAAGTTTTAAAAAATGAAATAAAAAAGAATGAAGAAGCAATTTTGCAGCTTTCTTTTGCAGAAAGTAGATGCCCAGTTTGTGATTCAAAACTTACTGAAGAAAAGAAGAAAAAAATCGTTGAAAGAAAACAAAAGGAGATTGAAGAAAATAGAAAAGAAGAAGAAGATCTTAGAAAAGAAAAAATTTCGATTGAAGAAAGCTTAAGAGAATTGAAAGAAAAAATTAAGGAAATTGAAAGAATGAAATTCTTGATAAGCGAAAAAGAGAAAATTCTTAAGGAAATTGAAATTGCAGAAAGTAGCTTAAAAATTGATGAAGACAATTTGAAAACTATTGTAAAAGATTTAGATAATTTGAAAAAAGATGTAGAAGAAAAAGAAAATGTCTTGAAAAAAATTGTTGAAGAAATGTCTGAGCTAGTGTACTTAAGAGAAAAAATTTTGATGCTTGAAGAAAAAAAGGAAAAAGCTAAAAGTTTGGAAAAAGAAAGAGAAATGCTTGAAAAAGAAATTTCAGAATTAGAAAGACTTTTGGAAGGAAAAAACATAGAAGATATTGAGAAAAATCTTTTTGAATTAGTAGGAAAGGAAAAAGAGATGGCGATGGAAATCAGAGGGAAAGAGGAATTGCTTTCGAGAGAGAAAAAGAGGAAAGAGGAGATTGAGAAAAGTTTTGATTTTGTAGAAAGAGAAAAGAAAGAAATTGAAAGATTGAGAAAAGTTTTGATTGACTTAAAAATTTTTAAGCAAGCTTTAGAATTAACCCAAATAAAAATTAGAGAAGAATTCGTTGAAACAGTTAATTATTATATGAATGCTATTTGGCCAAACTTATATCCATATTCTGACTACATTTCCATTTCTTTAAAAATTGAAGAAGGAGATTACGTTTTACAATTGCAAGAAAAAAGCGGAAAATGGGTTAATGTTGAAGGAATAGCTTCTGGGGGAGAAAGAAGCTTAGCTTGTTTAGCCTTAAGAATTGCATTTTCTTTAGCGCTAGCCCCTCAATTAAAAATTTTAATTCTAGATGAGCCTACTCATAACTTAGATGAGAAGTCTGTATTGGAACTTGCTAAAGTTTTAAAGGAAAGTGTTTCAGAATTTATGGACCAAGTTTTCATAATAACGCATGACGAAAAATTGCAAGAAGCGGTTACTGGAAAGGCTTACAAGTTAGAAAGAGATAAAAGTATTGATGGTTATACTCAAATAATTGAATTGTAATTTATACTTTCCTTAAAAACTTTAATCTACGATTTAATGTTCGAAGTTTTGGAAGTTCGTTAATGTATAAGCCTTCTTCTAGCAACTTAAAAGTTTCTTTCAATTTTTCTTCTGGACTTAATTTTCTATCTTTTTCTATTTTTTCAAATTGATAAAAAATACTTTCGTTTCTTGGGTAGAAAAAGGATTGAGGTATAGCAATATTTTCTTGTTTAGCAATTTTATCGACCTCTCTCAAAACGGCAAAAAGATGTTTGCAAGCAATTGGAAGATATCCAAAAGATGTTATCCATGAAATTGTATATGGGCATTCGTGAGCATAAATGGAAGGAAAGAAAAGCGTAGAAGATGTTTTATATGGAGAATATTTTATAGCAAAAAGGTATAAGTCTTCCTTTCCTTCTGAATAAACATTAAACCAAAAATCTAAACTTCTACATTTACCTTTTAAAAAACTCTCATACTCCTCTCTAATAGATTTAGGCCAGATTAACACTGCTTCAACATATCTTGATTTTAGCCAATTCCTTGGATCAAAATTTTCACTTAGCGTAATTCCATATTTCCTCGAAAACTCTTTTTGAAAATATTGCAGAGCTTGTAAGTAAGATTTCTTATCAAATTTTCTTCTTAAGACTTTCTTCTCCATAAGTTAATTGAGAAGAAAAGCTTTTATGCTGATAGCCCCGGGCGGATTCGAACCGCCGTTTCGAGGTTTCTCCAAAATCCAGAGCCTCGCGTCCTTGACCGCTAGACGACGGGGCTATAAAATAATTTAGAATTAAAGTTAATGTTGATTTTTCTTTATTAGCTTTAAAACTTCTTTCACAAACTCTCGTATATTTTTTATATCATGTGTTGCTATTTCCATTAACTTCTTCTTTTCAACAAAAGGATATATAACCTAATCAAATTCCACATCTTTACAGCCCTTTCTATCATAATAATTCAACAAAATTTATAACATCTCAACTATATCTGCTGAATTTTTCAAGCTAGAAGAAAATCCTGGCTCTGCACCAAAAACAATAACTTTTTTACCATATTCTTTGGCTTTTTGTATTAATGGTAGAAAATCTGCGTCTCTGGTAGCTAAAGCAAGAATATCTATGTCTTTCGTTAATATTGCTTCCACTGCTTCAACAGCAAGGGAAACGTCAACATCGTTCTTCTCTTCTTCCTTAGATGCTAGAACAACTTTTGGTTCAAAACCTTCATTTATTATTGCTTCTATCAACTTTTCTGGAGCAAACTGATTGACAAAAACTTTTGCAATTATTATTCTTCCGTATTTTGAAATTCTTTTCTTTAGCTCTCTTAAATCTATAGAAAACTCCTTTCTTAGCATGTTTGGACCGTCAACAAACAAAGCTATATTTGCTGGTTCATATTTGGATTTTATCATTGTCACACCAATAGTAACCTTTTGCATTTCCTGATAAATATGTCAAACCTTTGGAAATTTTTATGCTTCCAACAAAATCTATTAACTCAATACCTTTACATGGTGGAAAGTTTATTACTTGAGATGTTTCTCCAGCTAAAGAAAGTTTTTCAATTTTTCCTTTTAAGAATTCGATTTTCAATTCTTGAGAAGAAACACTAGCAAAAAGTTCAGAGGCTAAAATCTTGAAGTAAACTTTTTCTGGAGTATAGTAATTAATGCCATTTATTTCTATTGAATCTGAATTAGCTTCAATTGTTACTTCATTTCCTTTAACTTTTAAAGTTCCAAATGGAGAAGACATTTTTATGTTGCAAGGATATGAAGTTAATTGAATTGAAGTTTTTCCTAAGTTGATAGGTGTTGCACAAATTCCGTTTATTGTTAAACTTGTGTTAAGAAGCTGAAAGTTTTGTTCAGAAGGTATACTTTCTAAAGTTATTAGTATGCTTGAAGGCTTTTGTGGATAAAAAGCTCTAGAAAAAAATCCTGTTATGCTTGAAAGAGAATAAGATGGTAAAGAAATTGGCTTAAAGTAAAGAATAGAGGCTAAAACTAATATTAGAAAAATCAGCAAAAGTATTTTCCACTTCATTATATTTATTGTTTCTAAACTATTTATATTTGTCTAAACAAAATGTTTAAAAGTTGGAAGTAAAGGTGTATTTATGTTTTATATGCAATCTGACATTTTTAACCTTTTTTGGCTAATCATCTTTTTCTTCATGATGTTTTTCTATCCAAGAATGCTCCTTTATCAATTAATAGCAAGATTTTCAAAAACTGCTGAACTTTTAGATAACCTTAGCAAAAGAGGCAAAGAAAAAATAGTCTCAAAAATAAAAAACGATAAAAAAGAAGTTAGAGAAAAAATTAATAATTTTCTTGAATTCTTTGTTATTAGCCCAGTGAGCTTAGATCCTTTTGGCATCGTTAAAAAATTTGAACATTTGCTGAATTTGGAAGAAAACAGGTTTAAATATTTTGTAGATAGAATTGCTAAGGATTTGAATGAAGAAGAAAAATGGAATTTAATTTCAGCTTTATCGGCAGAAATGACTATTCACCAACTTTCAAAAACTGTAAAGCATTATATTAAGCTTATAGAAAAAACAAAAAGCTATCAGCTTGGTTTAATACTTCAAATGCAATTGCCACTAGTTGAAAAATTCTCAAAATCCCTTTATAAGGCAACTGAAGCTTTAATAGATGGAATTCCTATAGGAGATTCAGTTGGTCCTTTATTGGCAGCAAGTTTTATGAAAAATGAAGCAAAAGAAATTGATAACATGGTTTATAGCATAGAAAAGTTTAATGGAAAAACTTTGATAGTAATGAAAGCCAAAGGACCTGGAGCAAGAATTGGAAAAATCGGAAGAGCAGTAGAGAAAATAGTAAAGAAATACAAAGTTGAAAAAATTATAACTGTCGATGCTTCATTAAAGTTAGAAAGTGAAAGAACTGGAGAAATTGCTGAAGGTATAGGAGTAGCAATTGGTGGTGTAGGAGTTGAAAAAGCTATTATAGAAGAAATTGCTACTAAGAAAAAAATACCATTAGATTCTTACATTATAAAAATGAGCCAAGAAGAAGCTTTATTGCCTATGAAAGAAGAAATTTTAGATGCTGCTTTTGAAGTTAAAAAAAGGATTGAAGAAAATCTTAAAGAAAGTAAAGAAAAAGTTATACTTTTAGTTGGAGTTGGTAATACTTCTGGCATTCCAAACAGTAATAGACTTGAGGAAGTTACAGAAAAAATAAAAGAGAATTCTAAAAAAATAAAAGAGTGGGAAGAGGAAGAAAAGAGGAAAGAGGAAAAGTCTTGGTTTTCTTTTGGTATATGATAAATTCAAATTTTTGAATAATACTCTTCAATTAAATTTTTTATTGACTGTATATCGTTTCTTCCGAATTTCTTCAGAATTTTTCTGAATTTTTCTCTGTAAATTTTTTCTATTCTTTTTTCTCCAATTTTTCTAGTAATTTCTTTAGCTATTCTATTCCCTTCTCTATCAAAGTCAGTTAAGATAACAACTTTTCCTTCTATTTTTTCAAGCTGAAAATGATATAAAATCTTTTTCTTTAATCCTAACATTTCCAAAGCAACTTTATCATTTTTTCCTTCAACAATCACACAATCTATTTCTCTATTCATTTTTTCAATAACATCCTTTAGTTCTTCCAAAATCTCCATAAATTTTTTATGGAAGAAATAATATAATGGGCCAGTAGCTCAGCATGGTAGAGCAGCCGGCTCTTAACCGGTTGGTCGTGGGTTCGAATCCCACCTGGCCCATAAATCAGTTTCTTTGTGAGCTTGTAAGAATAAATTAATCTAAACGCTACTAATAATAGATATGAATGAGAAAATGCCAAAAAATTATGAGAATGCTTTGCAAGAAATGAAAGAAAACTTGATTAAAGAAATGAAAGGTAAAATAAAATCTATTATTCTTTATGGTTCTGTTGCTAGAGGAGAAGCGAGAGAAGAAAGCGATATAGACGTTATGGTTATTCTCAAAAATAACTCTCTTTACAAAAAAGTTTTGGATATAGTCTTTAAAATTGATTTAAAAAACAAAACTGCTACATCAATATTTTGGATAACTCCAAGAGAACTTATTAAATATGTAAAAAATGACTCGCCATTCCTTAAAAATGTAGCTAAAGAGGGGGTTGTCTTATATGAAGATGGAATCTTTACCAGGATTCCTAAAAGCATCTTTTGAGAAACGGGAAGAAATTCGTAAACTGAATAAAAGAAATTTAAATGTTAAATTTTATTCCTTGAAGGCAATGAGAGAAGCATACCCAACTACAGAAGAATAGTCTTTATTTATATCTCCTGAAGTAGAATGCTTTATTAGTTCAATTTTTCCTTTCAATTCTTCAGTTACTTTCATTAAAACTGCTATTCCTCCGTAACCGCAAGCTGAAACTCTTTCTTTTATCAAAACTGAATAAAACTTATCTAAATCTAGGGAAATTATTGCATCAATAAGCTTTAAATCTTTCCTTAGAGTTGTTTGCTGCTCTTCATAATGATTAAAATCTGAGCTTGCAACAAGAACAAAATCTCTTTTTGTTTTTAAAATAGCTTTAGCCAAGTCTTCAGCAACTTCTTTTGATTGGTTTAACAAGCAAATTGGAACTATTTTGATTCTTTTGTATAAAAATTGTAGAAATGGTAATTGAACCTCTATTGAATGTTCTTCTAAATGGGCAATTTCATCCTTTTCAGCAAACTCAGAATTTTTTATTATTTCTTGAGCAAACTCTTCATCTATTTCTATTTCGCCTAAAGGAGTTTTCCAAATTCCTTTTGGATAAACTGAAACTTCCTTTCCATAGCCAGTATGATTTGGCCCAATTATTATAAAGGTTTTATTAATGTTTCTAGGTAGAGAAGAAAAAGCATAAGACGCAGTTAATCCAGAATATATATATCCAGCATGAGGTGAAACAATTCCAATTGCATTTTTTCTTTCTTTAACTTCTTTAAAAGATTTCTCAAAAAAGCTACTTATCATTTTTTCTAATTCTTCCTTTTTTGAAGGGTAAAAATAACCAGCAAAAACTGCTTCTCTCATAAAAAACTTATTGTAAAAAAAGTAATATTATTATCCCCACCTCAAAAAGCCTCTGCAGAGATGCTTTTGCCAACTATGAAGCAGAAGAACGGGGTGGGGTCTAACCAATTTAAAAATTTTATAATACACAACAATTCTTTAAATGTTAACAAAAAATTTGTTAAAAAGTTTTGATACTTTCATTTTTGATTTAGATGGAACATTTTGGTGGTATCCAAAGGTTGTAGATGGCGGTAAAGAGGTTTATGAGAGACTTTTAGATTTAAACAAAAATGTAATCTTCGTTTCCAATTTTACTTTTCTGGATAGAGATGGAATAGTTAAAACTTTAAAAAAGAATGGCATCGAAGTAAAAAAAGAACAAATAATAACAAGCAGCTATGTTGCATCAAAAGTTTTAAAAAATCAGAGAGTTTATCCTATAGGAAAAGGGTTGGAAAGCGAATTAAGGAAAAATGGAGTAAAAATTGAAAAAAGCGAAAATGCTAATTGTGTAGTAATTGGGCATGATATTAATTACAATTATCAAAAGGGTAAAATAGCTTTAAAAATTCTTTTAAAAGGAGGCAAATTTTATACAACTGCTTATGGAAGAACTTGGATTTTTAAAAATGAGTTTGTTCCTGGTACAGGCTTAATAACAGCTGGTTTAGAATATTGCTCTGGTAAAAAACCAATAATGCTAGGCAAACCTTCTTCATTCATGCTAAAAGAAGTTAAGAAAATTGTGAAAGGAAGGGTTATTTATTTTGGAGATGAGAAAGTTGATGTAGAAGTTGCAAAAAAGGCAAAATTCTTTCCAGTTTTTATCAAAAGCGGTATTGACAAAAAAGTTGAAGAAAAAGTTGAAAGTATAAATTCTATCAAAAACCTGTTAAAGCTCTTTTGAGTAAAAATATTTAAATCTTTAAAACAAGAAGAAAAATGGTTGGTCGTTTTTGCTAAAAAAATTTCTAATCTTTTTCTACCCATAAAATTCAAAATTCTAAAAATAAAGGGGAGGGATATTCATGAGAATAAAAGTTTTTAACACATTAACAAGAAAAAAGCAAGTTTTTAAACCTTTAAATGATAATGAAGTTAGAATTTATACTTGTGGCCCAACAGTTTATGATTATGCTCACATAGGAAACCTAAGAACCTATGTTAATGAAGATATTATAAGAAGGACTTTTGAGATTTTTGGCTATAAAGTTTTGCATGTAATGAATATAACTGATGTTGGCCACTTAACAAGTCAAGCAGATACAGGAGAAGATAAAATCGAAAAGGCTGCAAAAGAAAAACAAAAAACTGCTTGGGAGATAGCAGAATATTTTACTCAGGAATTTTTTAAAGATATAGAAACTTTAAACATTCAAAAGGCGCATATAATTCCTAAAGCTACTCAGCATATAAAAGAAATGCAAGAATTGATTGAAAAGTTGAAAGAAAAAGGTTATGCTTATATAATTAAAGATGGTATTTATTACGATACCTCAAAATTCAAAGATTATGGCAAATTATCTGGAATGAGCTTCAAAAAACTGAATAAGTATTTAATAGAAGGAGCAAGAGTTGAACCTGTTGAAGGAAAGAGAAACATAACTGATTTTGCTTTATGGAAATTTTCTCCTAAGGATAAAAAAAGACAAATGGAATGGGATTATATAACTGAATGGAAACTTTCTAAAGAAGAATATGAAAAAGTATTACAGTTTTCTAAGGAGAATCCAAACATTAAAATTTTAGAAGTTAGAGAAGAAAACGGATATTATAGAGTGAAATTTAATTTTGTCGGCTTTCCAGGATGGCATATTGAATGTTCTGCAATGAGCATGAAATATCTTGGAGAAACATTTGACATTCATGCTGGAGGAATAGATCATATACCAATACATCATACTAATGAAATTGCTCAAAGTGAAGGAGCTACTGGTAAAAAGTTTGTAAATTATTGGATACATTGCAATTTCTTGCTTGTTAACAATCAAAAGATGTCAAAAAGCTTAGGAAATTATTATACTCTAAGAGATTTGCTTGAAAAGGGTTATTCTTGGAGAGAAATTAGATTTTTGTTTATCTCAGCTCATTATAGAGAAGAACAAAACTTTACGTTTGAAGCTTTAAATGCTGCTAAAGCTAGCATAGAAAGAATAAGAAACTTTTTACATTCTTTAAAAAATGCTAAAGGCAAACATTCAAAAGAATTTACAAGTATACTTAAGAAAACAAAAAAAGAATTTTTGAAAAATTTGGCAGACGATTTTAACATGCCTAAAGCTCTAGCAACTTTATTCAACTTTATAACAGAAGTTAACAAACTTTTAGCTGAAAACAAAATTAGTGAAAGAGACGGTAAAAAAGCGATAGAGCTTATTCTTTTCTTTGATAAAGTTCTAGGATTGAAACTAGATGAGTTTTTAAAGGAAGAAGAACTTCCGGAAGAAGCTAAAAAACTGATAGAAGAAAGAGATAGATTGAGAAAAGAGGGAAGATTTGAAGAAGCGGATAAAATTAGAGAGGAACTTAGAAACAAATATAAAATTGTTCTTGAAGACACAGATAAAGGAACTATTTGGAAAAAAGCGGATTAGAAATTCTTATAAACTTTAGCTACAATTAAATTTCTATGGCAAGAAAACTGTTTCCAGAAGCTATACATAGGCTTTACGATAGGGTTTTCGTTTGTAGAGTTTGCAAACACAAAATGAGAGCAGATCCTTCTAAAGTTAGGAGTGGAAAGGTTAAATGTAGATATTGTGGTTCTACAGCTTTAAGACCAAAAAGAAAGCCAATAATGTAAGATTTATCCTATGTATGTAAGTTTCTCTTTTTCGAGTTTTTCTGTTGGTAGAGGTGGCTGAAGCATTTGTGCTTGCATTGCCTCTACTTTTTTCATAAATTCTTTCATTTCCTTAATTCTTTCCTGCAGCTTACTTATATCTATCTTTAAGTTTAAAATTTGAGAAAGAACTTTTAATACACTTTCTGCGCTTTTATGGTCAGGAATAAATGGCATTCCAACAGTTTCTCCTAGCAAACAAACAGCAGGAATATTATGATATTTTGCTAAACCTAAGAATAAACCTGCTGCTCC
Organism: Candidatus Aenigmatarchaeota archaeon; assembly: GCA_049976365.1. GTDB lineage: Archaea > Aenigmatarchaeota > Aenigmatarchaeia > CG10238-14 > SpSt-28 > SpSt-28. The sequence continues at coordinate 12,054 of JBMFIJ010000007.1, forward strand.
AACAATAGTTCCAACTCTTTGACTTGTATCAAAAACAATCTCATATTTTTTATATTTTTTTTCTAAAGATGGATCGTTAACTGCTCCCACAACTTTTGGCTTTTCAGTAGCTACCCCTATATTTAGTCCACCAAGAGTAAAAATCTCTCTAACTTTAAATTCTTTCAAGAATTTTATAGTTTCTTCTACAATTTCATAATGCCCTTCTGGATCAGCACTTTGACTATCACCAATCATAATAATTAAATCATTTTGATTACTGTTTTTAGCCTTCCAATAGAAGAACTCTGCCTTAATCATTTCTACTGTCGAACCCTGAGGAACTATAACTATCGGCATAAAATGAGAAGAAATTAATTCTGCAAATTTTTTTGCTTTTAGTTCTTCTATTAAATATCCAGCAGCTATTCTACCAACGTTTCCTACTCCTGGTAAGCCTTCTATAAAAATTGGATTTCTAAGTTTTGGTTTTTCAAATACAATAATTTTTGTTGTCATAAATTCATTTAACTTATGAGTATTAATAACTTTCTACCGTTAATCCATTTCATACTTTCTTGAATTTTTTGAAGTAGAATAAATGTGAAAATTTTATTTGTTTGAAGCCTGCGTTTCTTGTTGAATTTTTTGATTAGGTAAAAAGTCTTCAAACTTAAACTCATTTGGACTTTTTATTTTTCCTCTTTCTCTCAAAATTTCTCTTGCCAACAAATAGAAGAGTAAAGCCAAAGATTTTTTCCCTCTGTTATTTCCTGGAATAATTAGGTCAACATTTTTTGTTTCATTAGAAGAATTGCAAATTGCAACTACTGGAATTCTTGCTTTTACTGCTTCTTCCAAAGCCCTTTTATCTGTAAGAGGATCTGTTATCAAAACTACATCTGCCTCGAAAAAGTATTCACAGTTAGGATTTGTTAAAGTTCCTGGTAAAAATCTTCCAGTTGAAACTCTAGCATTGATAACTTCTCCGAATCTCTCAACAATTTCTTTAGCAATTTTCTTTCTACTAGCAACAAGTATTTTCTCGCTTCTTGCCAAGAATTTAGAAGCAACTCTTATTCTCTCATCTATTTTTTTCAAATTAAATACAGTAAGGCCATCTGGCCTAACCTTATAAATAAACTCTCTCATATCCTTCGTTTTTGATTTAGCCCCTATATGAATACCAGTAACCAAATAATCTTTCCTTGGTATTAAAAGCTTAACTGCCATTCAATTTATTCCACTTTAAAATTTAAAGCTTTTCTTAAATTCAATTTTCAATTTAGGATATGCTTAGCATAAATGAAAAAATTAAAGCTGGTTTAGAAAGAATGGGAATTAAAGAGTTAACTGAAATTCAAAAGCTAGCTTTTAGACCAATTTATGAAGGAAAAGATGTATTAATAATTTCCCCAACAGGAACTGGAAAAACATTAGCTGCTTTGATACCAATTTTTCAAAAATGGTTAGAAGAAAGACCAAAACCAATTAGTATTTTATACATTACTCCAATGAAAGCATTAAACAGAGATCAATTAGAGCATTTACTTTTTTGGAATGAACAAATTGGAATAGAGGTTTCTGTTAGGCATGGAGATACTAGTAGCTATGAAAGAAAAATGCAAGCAGAATTTCCTAATGATATGCTAATATTAACAGTAGAAGCATTGCAGTCTGTTCTAGTTGGAAAGAAAATTAGAGAATTTTTAAAAAATGTTAAGTGGGTTATATTGGATGAAGTTCATGAAATCGTTGATTCTAAAAGAGGAGTTCAACTTACTTTAGCTCTAGAAAGATTAAAAGAGATTTCTAAGGACTTTCAAACAATAATGATTTCTGCAACTATAGGAGAAGAAGAAAAAGTTGCAGAGTTTTTCTCCAATAAAAAGGTTGAAATAATAAAAGTTTCTTCCGAGAAAACTACAGAAATAAAAGTTTTCTATCCTTTACCAGAAAAGAATGATGAAAAAATTGCAGAAAAGATATTTTCTTCAAAAGAAAGCGCAGCAAGAGTTAGATTCATAATAGAAAACATAAAAAAGTTTAAATCTTCTCTTATTTTCACAAATACCAGAGAATTTGCTGAAATTTTAGCAAGCAGAATAAAGCTAATAGAAAAATTACCAATATCTGTTCATCATTCTAGCTTGAGTAAAGATGTTAGAATAAAAACAGAAAAAGAATTTAAAGAAGGTAAGCTAAAAGCTTTGATTTGTACTTCTAGTTTGCAGCTAGGAGTAGATATTGGAAATGTAGAGGCAGTAATACAATATCAATCTCCAAGAGAAGTTACTCAGTTATTGCAAAGGGTTGGAAGAAGTGGCCATAAATTCTGGATGAAAAGCATAGGAAATATTGTTGCTACAGACGAAGATGATATTTTAGAAAGTTGTGTAATAGCTAGAAGGGCTTTGAATAGCGAGCTAGAAAAAATTAATTTTCATGAAAAAGCTTATGATGTTTTAGCTCATCAAATTGTCGGATTAACTTTTGATTTTGAATCTTTAACAATAGAAAAAGCCTATGAAATTGTTAAAAGGGCTAAGCCTTATAACAATCTTACCTTGAAAGAGTTTTTAGATGTGTTAGAAGTATTAAAGAAAATTGGAATTTTAGTCATAGATGGGGATAAAATTAAAAAAAGGAGAAAAGCTTATGAATATTACTTTTCTCAGCTTTCAACAATTCCAGATGTAAAAGAATACAAAGTTTTTAATATTGTTGAAAACGCTTTTATTGGAAATCTCGACGAAGAATTTGTAGCGCTTTATGGAGAGGAAGGCTCTAGCTTTATTTTAAAAGGAGAGCCGTATAAAATTGTTTCTATAGAAGAAGATAAAATTTTTGTAGAGCCTAGTAAAGATTTTGATGCTGCAGTTCCTGCTTGGGAGGGCGAGCTAATACCAGTTCCTTTTGAAGTTGCTCAAGAAGTTGGTAAATTGAGAGAAAGAATTACAAAAGAGGATATAAGAAAAGATTATCCGATTGATGATAATGCATTTAAAGTTGCTAAAGAATTTTTTGAAAAACAGAAAAAAATGTTTTTGCCAACTGATGATAAAATCTATATAGAATTTTTTGAAAACAAAATTGTTGTTCATGCTTCTTTTGGAAATAAAGTTAACGAAGCCTTATCAAAGCTAATTTTAGGCAAATCTTCTTTTTTTGCAAGAAGTAAATGCGATGCTTATAGAATAATTTTTGTTTTAGAGAGTTTTGCTAATGAAAAACAGGCAAACGAAATAAAAGAGATTATTGAAAATGTTAACTTAGATAAATTAGAAGAGGATTTAGATAATTTTCTCACAAAAAGCGATTTATTTTATTTAAGATTCATAAATGTTGCAAAAAGGTTTGGAATAATTGAAAGAGGCGCAGAAATAACAAAGAATATTGGAAAAAAGCTTGCTGTTGAATTTTTTGGCACAGTAGTTTGGAAGGAAGTTCTAAAAGAGCTAAAAGTTGAAAAAATTGATGTTGAAAATCTTAAAAACATTTTGGAAAATGTGAAAAATGGAAAAATTGAAGTTATTGTTGTTCCTGGTCCTTCTCCTTTAGCAAAGCTTGGATTAAGAAAAGTTTTTATTGAATTTTATGAAGAGAAATCTAAAGATGTCTTAGAAGCTTTTAAGAAGAGAGTTTTAGATACAAGAGTAAAGTTAATTTGTTTGAATTGTGGTGAATGGAAAGGAATTTATACTTTGAAAGAATTGCCAGAAGATATTCATTGTAAAAAATGTAAGGCGAGACTGTTAACAATTGTTAAACCTTCCAATTTAAAAGCAGAAAAAATTGTAAGTAAATACTTGAGAAAATCAAAAATGAGTAAAGAAGAAGAGAAAGAATTTAAAAAACTGTTGGCAAGAGCAACACTTTTTATGGTTTATGGTAAAAGGGCTGCAATTGCATTTTCTGTTAGAGGAATTGGTATAGAAGGAGCAAAAAGAATTTTAGCAAAATATTTTAGAAGTGAAGATGAGTTTTTTGAAAGTTTATTGGAAGCCCAAAAGACATTTTTGAGAAATAGGAAATTTTGGAAAATCTGAGTAAAAATTTTTTACAGCAATTTTCCAAAAAATTCTAATAAGCTGGTTTGTCGTAAAAATTAAAAATAGAAATAAATTAAAATTCGCCCTGGGTGGGATTTGAACCCACGACCTCCCGGTTAACAGCCGGTTGCTCTACCGCTGAGCTACCAGGGCTTTCAATAATCTCAATATTGATTAGAAAAATTAAAAAGAAATCTATTTCTTTTTCATTAATTCTTGAATTATTTTCTCATAATTTTCTTTGTCTTCTTTAGACCATTCTTCTACATAAAATCTTACAATATCTTCATTATCATTAATAGTTACAACATCTTTTATTCCAGCATTTATTAATAATCTTTTGCATCTTGGACATGGCATACCTGCAACAGGTTTACCAGTTTTAGCATCTATTCCATAAAGATAAAGAGTTCCTCCTAAAACAGAAGAGCCATTTCTTGCTGCATTAGCTATACAATTTTCTTCTGCATGAACAGCAGGACAATAATCATATCCAGAATAATGTGGTAAATTAAGTATTTCTTTAGCACAGCCAATCTCACAATTAGTGCTTCCTCTAGCAGGACCATTATATCCTGTTGAAACTATTGAATCATTCTTAACTACAATAGCACCATACTTTCTTCTTATACAAGGTGACCTTAAAGCAACTGCCTTTGCAATTTCTAAATAATACCTATCTTTTTCAATTCTCATCAATTTTTTTACTGTTAAAATTTATAAGCCTTAAAACCAAAAGAAAAAATGGATTGTCGGATTGAGCTTTATAATTACCTATAAAAATTCTAAACATTTATTTATTCAAAATTCTAATGTGATTCTATGCAATTAGATTTTAAAACAGTAGAAGATAGAATTAGAAGATTTTGGGAAGAGAAACAAATAATTAAAAAGCTTACTGATTTTGAATTGAATAAAAACAAACCAAAGTTTTATTTGTTAGATGGACCTCCTTATGTAAACGCTGAACCTCATGTTGGCCACATAAAAACAACAACTTTCAAAGACGTTTGGTCTAAATTTAAGTTAATGCAAGGATATTTTTCTTGGTTTCAGCCAGGTTTTGATTGCCATGGCTTGCCAATAGAAAACATGGTTGAAAAAGAGCTAAAAATAAAGTCAAAAAAGGAAATTGAAGAAAAAATTGGAGTTGAAAAATTTATTGAGCTTTGTAGAGAAAAAGCGCGTGGGAATGAAAAAGCATGGCTTGAATTGTATAAAAAACTGGGTGCGTGGAGAGGATATTTAGAACCATACATGACTTTAGAAAATTATTATATAGAGTCTGCTTGGTGGACAATTAAACAAATTGCAGAAAGAGGAATGATTTATCAAGGTGAAAAACCAACTTATTGGTGTCCACATTGCCAAACATCTTTAAGCGGATATGAAGTCACTGATAGTTATGCTGAAGTTAAAGATCCCGCAATTTATGTTAAATTTCCAATAGAAGGAAGAAAAAATGAATATATAGTAATTTTCACTACAACCCCTTGGACTTTAGTAAGCAATGTAGCAATTGCTGTAAAAGGAGATGAATATTATGTTAAGGTTTCTTTTGGTGATGAAAAGCTAATTTTTGCCGAAAAAAGGCTTAAGGCATTAGAGGAAATTTTAGGTAAAGAGCTAAAAATTGAAGAAAAGTTTTTAGGAGAAAAGCTGAAAGGATTAAAATACAAACCAGTTTTAGATGTTCCTGCTCAAAGATACTTAGATAATAATGAAAATGCAAGAAAGATTTATTTATCCATCCCAGTTTTAAAATCAAAATCTTATAAACATGGTGTTTTAGAAAAAGCTGAAAAAATGAAAGAAGAATTTTTCGATTTTGTAAATGTTGAAGAAGGTTCTGGTTGTGTTCATGTTGCTCCAGGTCATGGACCAGAAGATTATTATTTGGGGCAGCATTACAATTTGCCTGCTCTTTCTCCAATAGACGATGAAGGTAAATTTACTGAAGATGCTGGTTTTCTAAAAGGAATGTTTGTTAAAGATGCAGACAAAATAATAATTGAAGAGTTAAAGAAGAAAAATTTACTTTTACATTCTAGCTGGATTATACATTCTTATCCTTTATGTTGGAGATGTAAATCTCCTCTAATATTTAGGTTAACTAAACAATGGTTCATTAGCGTAGATGAAATTAAGGAAAAGATGATAGAAGAAAATAAGAAGGTTAAATGGCTTCCTGAATTTGGAAAAGAAAGATTCCACAATTGGCTAAAAGATGCTGTTGATTGGTGCATTTCTAGACAAAGGTACTGGGGAATTCCTTTGCCAATTTGGGTTTGTGAAAAGTGTAAAAATGTTAAAGTTATAGGAAGCCTTAAAGAGCTTAAAGAAAACTCAAAAACAAAAATTGAAGATAGTATAGATTTGCACAAGAATGAAGTTGATAAAATTGTTTTAAAGTGCGAAAAGTGTGGCAGCGATATGAAAAGAGTCCCTGATATAATTGATGTTTGGTTTGATAGTGGAATTGCTCCATGGGCATCTTTAGGGTATCCATTCAGAAATAAAGAAGTTTTTGAGAGACTTTGGCCTGTTGATTTGGTTGATGAAAGCCAAGACCAAATAAGAGGTTGGTTTTACAGTTTAATGTTTACAAGCGTTGCAATTTTTGGAAGATCTCCCTATAAAAGCGTTGCAATGAATGGATGGGTTTTAGATGAGAAAGGAGAAAAAATGAGTAAAAGCTTAGGAAATGTTGTTTGGGCTAAAGACGCTTTAGAAAAATTGGGAACAGATGTTCTAAGACTTTATTATTGTTGGGAAAGTTCTCCGTGGGAACAACAAAACTTTAGTTTTAAATCTGCTGAAGAGGTTAGAAGAAGTTTGAACATACTTTGGAATACTTTCCTATTCTTTAAAACTTATTCAGAAAAAGAATTTGAATTTAAAATTGAAGACTTGAAAGTTGAAGATAGATGGATTTTATCAAAGCTTAATTCTTTAATAAAAGAAGTTACCAATCATTTTGAAAATTTTGAATTTGAAAAAGTTGGTAGAAAAATTTTGAATTTTGCGATTGAAGACTTGAGCAGAACTTATGTAAAAATAATTAGAGATAGGGCTTGGATTACTTCAAAAGACAGAAATACTCCTTTATCTGTATTAAAGATTTGCCTGACTACAATAAGCAAACTTTTGGCTCCGATTTCACCTTTTATTTCAGAGGAAATATATCAGCAATTAGAAGGAAATTATGAAAAGAGTGTATATGAATCTGGATGGCCGAAAGAAGATGAAAAGCTCATTGATAAGAAACTTGAAGAAAGCTTTGATTATGCAAAAGAATTTACAGAAGCAATTTTAGCTCTTAGAGAAAAAGCTAGAATTAAGATAAGGCAACCTCTTAAAGAAGCTTTTATTCCTTTTGAAATTGGAGAAGCTAAGGAAATTATTAAAATTTTAAGTAATGTTAAAGAAGTTAAGGTTGGGGAAGCTAAAGGTTTGTTAGAAATTGATACAAAATATGGAAAGGTTTTCTTGAATACTGAAATAAATGAAGAGCTTTACGAAGAGGGAATTTTCAGAGAAATTGTCAGAGCTGTTCAAGAGGAAAGAAAGAATAGAAAAATGAATGTTTGGGAAAAAATAAATTTGAGAATAAGCGAAAATGCTGAAAAGATTTTAGAAAAATTTGGAGAAAAATTTATGGAAGAAGTTGGAGCTGAAAGCATATTAGTAGAAGATTTAAAAGATGGTAAGAAAGTAGAATTGGAAAAAGAGACTATTCTTTTTGACTTTTAGACTCTAGCTCTTTTATAAACATTCTTCTCAATTTTCCAAATTTGTCTTCTGGAGAATATTTAGGTGGTAAAGGGTTTATAGTCTTTGTTTTACAATATGGACAAATTTCCATCATTGTGTAATTTTTACAATTTGGACATTTTCTCAGCTTCATTCTATCCTCTTAAAAGAGAAAGTGAATTTATCTGGCTTTATTTTTTCCAAAATGTTTAATATCTTTTTCTCATCTTTTTTTGGATCTTTAGAAGATAGCTCAAGCCTATAAATTGGAGCTGAAATATAATAAATCTTTGCATTGCTTTTTTCTTCAATCTCCTTAAGCAAATTCTTTATTATTTCTATTCCGTTTGGCTCTAAACTTCTTATTTCAAGCTCAAACTTTATCTCTATTTCTTTTTCTTTCAAACTTTTTTCTGCTATGTTTATTAAAGCATTAATCCACTCTTCGCTAATTTTCATTTTTTCTAACTTACTTACATTTCTCTTTATGTTTACAATTGCATCATACAAGCTGCCAAATTTTTCTTGTAATTTAAATCCAACTTCTTCATAAGCTTGATCTAAAGTCTTTCCAATTTGCTTAGCTGCCAATTCTAAAAGCTTTTCTCCTCTTTCTTCCTTTCTAAACTCATTCATTTTTTCTTTTTCTTCATCTTCAGAAACCCTTTTCAAACTTAAGTGAACGAGGTTTTTATCTTCTTCTACTTTTAAAACTTTTCCAACAATTACTTGCCCCTCTTTAACAACTTCTCTAATATCAAAAATCCATTTTCCTATTGCCTCAGATATTGGAATTATTCCTTTCAAATTATACTCTAACAAATCACACCAAGCTGCAAATTGTGAAGTTTCAGTAATTTTTGCTACAACTAACTCATTAATTGACGGGTATCCTTTTTTTCTAACCATATGAAATAATTCTTTACAAGCTTATTAGTTTTTTATAAAGCAAAGATATTTATTTAAGTAGAATTTTCAAAATTTCTTATGGAGCTTTTCGGAATAAAAATTCATTGGCTAGGCCATGCGTCTTTTAAAATTGAAAACGATCAAAAAGTGTTCATTGATCCTTTTCAAATAAAACCAGAAAAAGATGCTGATTTAATTTTAGTAACTCATGACCATTTCGACCATTGTAGCATTAATGATATAGAAAAACTTTTAAATCCTCAAGCAGTTATAATAGCTTCCAAAATGTGCAGAGTGAAAATTGATAATTTTAAATCAAGAGTTGCAAAAATTTTTTACTTTCAGCCAGGGGATAAAATAACTGTTAATGGAGTAGCAGTAGAAGCTGTTCCTTCATACAATACAAATAAGTTTAGAGCTCCTGGAGTCGTTTATCATCCAAAAGAAATGAATTATGTTGGTTATGTTATTGAAATAAATAATGTTAGAATTTATCATGCTGGAGATACTGATGTTATTCCAGAAATGGGAAATCTTGGGAAAATTGACATTGCTCTTTTGCCAATAGGAGGAACTTATACCATGAATGCTGAAGAAGCAGTAGAAGCAGTTAAATTAATAAAGCCAAAAGTCGCAATACCAATGCATTTTGGAAAAATAGTGGGTTCGGAAAAAGATGCTGAAACTTTTGAGAAATTAGCTTCTCAATATACAAAAGTTATAATTTTGAAAAAAGAATAAAAAGAGAAAAGAAAATTTAGAGGTCTGCGCCTCTTACAGTCTTTCTACCATTTGCTTTTGCTCTCTCTAAAGCTCTCTTTATTTTCCATTGAATTCTTTCATTTAAAGCATCCCAGAAGTCGCTTGCTATTCTAAAGTCACCAACTAGCTCCTTTACTGCAGACTTAACATAAAGTGGCTTACTTTTTCCTTTTGCCATTTTTTACACCTATATTTAATTTAGATTAAAAGTATTTAAATTGGCCGCAAAAACTTGATAAAAATAGCAGAAAGTTTTTCTCTTAATCCAATTTTAAAGTTTTAGAATATTCAGAAAGTTTTTCGAGCAGCTTTATTTTCATTGCCAATATTTTTTGCAAATTCTCTTTACTGTTTTCTGCTTTTTCTAAAACGCCAACAACAAAGAAAGCTGAGTGCATTTCAAGCCAAAAAAATGCTCTTTCTAAAGCTTCTTTTGCATTTTCATCACTAGACAAAAATGCCTTTTCCTTCCATTTTTTATAATTTCTGTAGCAAATTTCAAGTTGCTCTTTCAAATCCATATTTACTATATGGTAGTTAAGTATTTAAGCTTTATTATCAAAAAGTTATAACATTTCAATATAAACGTTGTAACCCAACTCACGTATTTTCTGGGCAAAATACCCTATAAACGGCTTACTGTTGGGAATGACATGTTTTTTACCGACTATAGCAATTGAAAAGTCATAGTTTGGGTTTTCCTTTATCTTTTTTATCCAAAAATCTTCTCTACCTATTTGTATTTCTTCAACACTTTTCAAAAAATTGCCTTTTTCATCCAAAAGCCTCTCATATCTGGAATTTCCTTCGTCTAGATAAACAACACTTGCATTATATTTCTTTAATAGACTTAAAATTTCTTGCCTTAGTTTCCACGCTTTTATATTGCCTTCTAAATAGGCTACAATCTTGTTGTTCTTTCTGTTTTCTAGTGCATTAGATAGAATTTCATATTCTTTATTTTTTAACTCTACTACACTCAAATACAACCCAAGTGCTGATTCAAACTTATTTAAATAATTATAAATTTCGTATACATCTTTAAAGAGGTCTTCGTAGTAAGATTTAGAAATATCTTCATTTATTTTTTTTATTTTATCATCTAGATCATTTTCTATAGATAAAAGAG
>JBMFIJ010000008.1:0-21411 GCA_049976365.1 Candidatus Aenigmatarchaeota archaeon
GTGGCGAACATATGGCAGATTTTATGCGTTTTCTTGGAAGCGGAGAAAAATTTGGAGTAAAATTAACTTATAAAATTCAAGATGGACCTTTAGGAATTGCCAATGCTCTATTACAAGGTGAAGACTTCTTTAAAAACGAGAAGAAAGTTATAGTTATTCTTGGTGACAACATTTTTGAAAAAGTCGACGTTCCTAAAGAAGCTTTTGAAGATGATTTTGCTTACATTTTTTTGAAAGAAGTTTCAAAACCAGAAAGATTTGGAGTAGCAGTTTTTGATGAAAATGGCAATGTTATTGAAATTGAAGAAAAACCAAAAATTCCAAAATCAAATTTTGCTGTTACTGGCTTATATATTTATCCAAGTGATGTTTTCGATTTTATAAAAACTTTAAAGCCAAGCGCTAGAGGAGAGCTAGAAATTACAGACGTAAACAATTGGTATTTAAAGCAAGGAAGATTGAAAGCAATAAAATTAGAAGGTTATTGGAGTGATGCTGGAACTTTTCCCTCTTGGCTAAAAGCAAACATTTTAAGAGCTGCTCTGGTAAATCCAAGCATATTAAATCATGTTGACTTGAAAAAGTTGATAGAGGATTTGTTTTAAAATTAATCACCTGGTTTTTTTCCCTTTCAAAAAACATACTTTAAACTCTATTTTCTTTACTCCTTTTGTAATTTCTTCATTCCATATTTCCCTTGGACAAATAGCCAAATCTTTTAACTCATCTACGAAGATTTTCCAAAAGTTTCTATTCTAGCGAGCTCAGAGTCTTAAAATTAACGATACTTATATTTAAATATAAGTTTGGTTACTCTAAGAAAAGTATATTCCGCAAATGACTTCAATTCCTCAACTTCTTTTTACATATACCATATTTCTTTAACTTTTTTATCTATCATCCATTTCGAAAGATCAAAATCTTATCTATTTTCATTAGCGCATTTTTGGAAACTAATACTTGGATTTTTAGTTTTCAAATGGAAACTAATGTCACAATACACAAAATTTCTCTTTTTTCTGATAACTTTGCTCAATATCTCGCTTAAATTTCTAAAACTTTTGAAATACAATAAATGAGATATGCACTTGCAATCTGAAGAACCAAAATTTTTAATAAAACCTTCTGAAAATTTCAAAAGATTTTTTGCAAGATAGCATTCAATTTTTCTAGAAGGAAAAACATAAACTTTTTTTATTTTAGCATTTTGAGAAGAAAGCAAATAATCTATATGCCAAAATTTCTTTTTATTTTTTCTTAAATGTCTCGCAATTCTATTTTCCAAATTAATAGTTCTACCAAAAGCAGAACCAACATAAGCGTAAAACCCTTTCTTAAATTTTACTTTCCCTAATTTTCCAATTTTTTCTTCAAAATTTTTCTTAACAAAAATTAGCAAAATATAACTTCCTCTCATTTTATGAATATTTCCTTAAAAATTTTTTGTAAATTTCAAGCCACTCAAAACCATTAATTATTCCAATTTTTGCATATTCAAACTTATTCTTCTTTAAAAACTCTTTTAGTTCTTTCTCTTTATACAACCCAATTATCGGAATTATGCTTTCCATAATTCTTCTTGGTTGATAGCTTCCTTTGAATGTTTCCATTATATTTTTCAAATTCTCTTTAAGCCAAAGCCAACCTATCTCAACATTATCATGATTCGAAAAAGAATTAACTAGCAAAATTGGCCACTCTTGTTTTTTGCATTTTGTCAAAATTAAAGAATAAGCTAAAGCTCTCAAGCTTTCTTCTTTAGCAAAAAATAGAGAGGTAAATATTTTTATTCTATCTTCATCAGAAGCCCTTTCAAAAATTTCTAAAAGATTTTCAAAACCTTCTTTTCCTTTCTCTTTAACTAAAGAAATTGCATAAGCTAATCTTAAATCTGGATGAACATCGGGATACTCTTTCTTAATAATCTTTTTGTTGAAATCAGGAGAAATTTTGGCATAAAGAGTTGCCAATTTTCCTAATAACAAATAATCTTTTTTTGCTTCAATTCTTGGATAATGATATTTTAAAAATGTTAAAGTAAGTTTTTGAATTTTTTTGTTTTTGGGCAAGAATTCATTAAAGAAAGAAAATATTGAGTTAATAGTTGAAATGACTAAGAAATCTTCATCCTTAATAAATTCCTTCAAAATTCTAAGAAAGTAATTCAAAGAAATTCTACCAGCTAATAAAAACGAAAAGTAATCGTTTATTAAAACTGCCTTTTCTTCTTCATTCAATTTCTTCTTATTTCTTAAAATCATTTTAAGAAGCTTTCCATCATAAAGAACCCTGTAATAGCCGTTGGCCTTAGAATTCAAAAAAATGAAATCAAATTTTTCTTCATTCAAAAATCCTTTTTCTTTTTCAAGTAAATAAACGCTTTCTTTCTTATCAGTTTTTAGAAAAACTGGAATTTTCCATACAGTTTTTTCTTTACTATTCAAAAACTTGAATACTTCTTGCTTAACAAAAACCTTTCCCTTCTTTAAGCTAGCTTTTATTAGAGGATGTCCTTTCTTCAAGATCCAGTCTCTAAAAGCTTCAGATAAATTATAAGTTTCTAAAACTTTGAGAAAATCTTCAAAAGAAGCATTAGAAAACTTATGCCTATTCAAATACTCAATCAAAACTTTTCTAAAACTTCCTTCTCCCAAATAATTAGCAAACATTCTCAGAATGCAAGCACCTTTTCCATAACTAATATCATCAAAAATTTGATCAATTTCTTCTATCTTTGAAACTTTAACTTTGATTGAATGTGTATTTATTAAGCTATCAGAAGAAAGAGATGAAAAATAGTTAGAAAGTAAAAATTCTCTAAAGATTTTATCTTTTGGAAAAACTTTATCTAAAACAAAAAAAGAAAGATAAGTTGCAAAACTTTCGTTTAACCAAAGATCATCCCAGTTTTTCATTGTAACTAAATTTCCAAACCATTGGTGAATTAGCTCATGAGCTATAACTTCTTTGATTCTTCTTTTTTGCTTTAAAGAAGTTGATTTATCAGTTAAAACAAAAAATTCTCTAAAAGTAATTGCTCCAAAATTCTCCATTGCACCAGCTGCAAACTCAGGAACAGCTATTATATCTAGCTTGGATAAAGGATATTCTACAACAAAATAATCTTGCATAAAATCAAAGAATTTTCTTGTCAGCAAAAGAGAATATTTTGCTTTTCTAATTTCTTTTCCTTTTGGAACAATAGCTCTAATTAAAATCTTATTCCTATCTTCAATTTTTTCAAACTCACCAATTCCTATATAAACCAAATATGTTGGCATCTCACAAGTTTCTTTAAAAACAAAAACTCTTTTTTCTCCTAAATCTTCTATTTTTTCCAAAGATTCGTTAGAAATTACTTCAAAAGGCTTTCTAACTGATACTGAAATTTTAAATCTTGCCTTATAAGAAGGATGATCCAAACACGGAAAAACTTTTCTTGCTCCTATAGCTTCAAACTGGGTAGAAAACATAAATTTGCTATTATAATTTGCTTTGTATAATCCGCTTAAACTTTTAGAAACCTTTCCTTCATATTCAATTTCTATTTCTTTTCCAGCATTTTTAACTAAAAGAAAATTTTTTCTATCTTCAAAATCTACTTTTTTGCCTTCACACAAAACCTTCAAAATTTTCAAATCTTCTTTATCCAATTTCAAATTTCTGTTTGGTTTATCTAAGAAAATCTTTACTATTCCTTTGAAACTTTCTTTTTCAACATCAAAATCTAAAAATATCTCATACTTCAAAACTCTCATTCATTATATTAACAATTGGCTTAAAAATCCGTTTTTAAACTAATTAAATGATAAAACTAGAGTATAAAGATCTTTGCCCAAATTGTGGAAATAGAATAGATTCAGAAAGACTAGAATTGGGTTTGCCTTGCAAAGTTTGCTTACCAGATATTAACCAAGAAATAACCTTTGGGAGATTATACGAACTGAAGAAAAAAAGATTGCTTATTGATGAGATAGATAAAGCTTTTGAAAAAATTTTGAAGACAAAAATGTGGGCTTTGCAAAGATTTTGGGTCAGAAGGTTTTTAGAAGAAGAAAGTTTTACATTAATTGCTCCAACTGGAAGCGGAAAAACTACTATGCAAGTTTTTCTGAGCATATATTCAGCTTGGAAGATGAAAAAAAGATGCTTAATATTGTTACCAACTAGCATATTAGTACATCAAGTTAGTCAAAAGTTGAATCAATTTAAGGAAGTTTTGAATGCTAACTTAGAAATAGCTTACTATCATAGCCTATTGAAAGGGAAAGAGAAGAAAGAACAGCTCCAAAACATGAACGGTGCTGATATAATTGTAACTACTCATTTAAGCGTTATGAAAAGGGAAGAAATTAACAAACAAAAGGTTGATGTAGTTTTTGTAGATGATGTCGATAGTTTTTTGAGGAGAAGCAAAAGCATTTTTTTCGTTTTGAAAATGATGAAATTGCCTAAAAAAATTGAAGAGATAATTGATGAGGTTTTTGAAAGAAAAATTGAGATTAAAGAAGCTCTAGAAACCATTGAAAGTATTAAAAAGAAAAGTAAAATCAAATCACAAATAATTGTAAGTGGAGCAACTCAAACTGCTAGAAGAACAAAAAGCGTAAAATTGTTAAATAAAATATTCGATTTTTCAATCGGTGGAAGAACAGATTTTGGGAGAAAAATTGTAGATTCTTATTTAAAACCAAATAAAAGTTTGGAAGAAACTGTTGAAGAATTAGTTAAAAAGCTTGGAAAAGGAGGATTAATATTTGTTCCTAGTGATAAAGGAGCTGAATTTGGGGAAAAATTAGAAAAATATTTAGAAGAAAAAGGATTGAAAGTTAAATCATTCTTTAAAGCAAGAAAAGAGTATTTTGAAATGTTTTCTAGAGGAGAAATAGATGCTTTGATAGGAGCTGTAACACTAAGAAGTCCTTTAGTTAGAGGAATTGATTTGCCTCATATAATTAGATATGCAATTTTTGTAGGAGTTCCAAAGTTTTTGGTAAGAATAAATTTATCGGAATTTCACCCAACAAAATGGCTAATGCTTTTAAACAACATTTCCTCCGCAATTAAAGAAGAATACAGAAAAGAATATGAAAATCTTTTTGCCAGCTTAGTTAAAATAAAGGGATTGAATAAAGAACAATTAGAAATCGTTAGAAATGCTCTGAATGAAAATAAACCATTAGAAGGATTTTTGGAATATGTGAGAAATGTTGCAATTAGAGGAATGGAATTTTTCAAAAATATTTTGAAGGATGAAGATATAATTAAAGCAATAAAAGAGTCTCCAACCATAAGTTTTGGCGTTAAAGAAAACGAATATTACTTTCTAGTTACTGATGAGGTTGCCTATATTCAAGCTAGCGGAAGAGTTAGTAGATTGTATGTTGGTGGTTTAACAAAAGGATTAAGCATAGTTATAATAGATGATGAAAAGGCGTTTAACTCCTTAACAAAAGAGTTAAAATACTTTGAAGAAATTGAATGGAAGAATTTTGAAGAATTAAAATTAGATGAAATTCTAAAAGAAATTGATCAAGATAGAAGAAATGTTATTTTAGCTATGGAAGGAAAGCTGGAAGTTAGAGAGGCAATTTCTCTAAAAACTGTTTTGTTCATAGTTGAATCTCCTAATAAAGCTAGAACAATAGCAAGATATTTTGGAAGGCCCTCTATGAAAAAATTAGGAACTTTAAAAACTTATGAAGTTTTCATAGAAAATTTTCTGGCGATTATAACAGCTAGCAATGGACATATAACTGATTTAGATTTGAAAGATGGTCTTTTTGGAGTAAAGATTGAAAACGGTTTTGTTCCAGTTTTTAAATCCATGAAAAGATGCATAAAATGTGGAAAAGATGTAGAAGAGGAAGAAGAAGTTTGTCCAGTTTGTGGAGGCAGAACCTTTATAACTTCTAAGCCGAGAATAGAGGCCTTGAGAAATTTAGCTAGCTTAGTTGACATGGTTATTATTGGAACTGATCCTGACAGCGAGGGAGAAAAAATTTCCTATGATTTATACTTATTGTTAAAACCTTTCAACAAAAACATTAAAAGAGCAAGATTTCATGAAGTTACGAAAAGAGAAATAACAAAAGCATTGAATAATCTAGAAGATTTTGATATCAATTTGGTTAAAGCACAAATAGTTAGAAGAGTTGAAGATAGATGGATTGGTTTTACAATTTCACCAATTCTGTGGAAACATTTTAAGAATAAAAATCTATCAGCGGGTAGAGTGCAAACTCCCGTATTAAGTTGGATTGATGAAAGAACAAAAAAATTGAGAGAGAAAGAAGAAGCAATAAGCTTGACTTTAAGCAATGGTTTAAAACTTTACTTTAGAGGCAAAATTGGAACATACAAAGAAATAATTGAAAGAGGTATTATAGAAATTTTAAAAGTTGAAAAGAAGGAAGTAGAAGTAAATCCTTATCCGCCTTTTACAACTGATACACTTATTTCTGCTTTAACTTCTTCTCTAAAAATAAATGCTAACCAAGCAATGAGTATTGCTCAAAAACTTTTCGAAAATGGTCTAATAACTTACCATAGAACAAATAGTACAACAGTAAGTAATGTTGGTATTAGTATTGCCAGAGAATATATAACAAACAATTTTGGCGAAACTTTTGTTAAAGAAAGGAAGTGGGAAAAAGAGGGTGCCCATGAATGTATAAGACCGACAAGAGGCATAGATGCTAAAAAATTAAGAAATATGGTATCGTTAGGCTTAATGAGATTTCCCTCTCCCTTAACTGAACAAGATTATAGAGCTTATGATATAATTTTCAAAAGATTTATAGCAAGTCAAATGAAACCAGTTAAAGTCGAAAAAGTTTTGATTACAATAAAAGCTGGAAATGAAGAAAAAAGTTTTGAATTTACAACGAGAATTTTAGAAGATGGTTTTAACAAAATTGTTCCTTTAAGCATAAATGAAATTTCAGAAGTTAAAGAGGGAATTTATTCAATAAAAGAGATTAAAAGAAAAATTGTTCAAGCTTATCATGCATATACTTATTCTGAAATTGTTTCAACAATGAAAGAAAAAGGAATTGGAAGACCTTCTACATATGCGAAAATACTCGAAGTTTTGAAGAGAAGAAAATATGTAATAGAAATAAAGAAATCAAAGCTTTTAGTTAGTCCTTTAGGCTCCAAAGTTCTAGATTTTCTTAAAGGAAATTATTGGAAATATTTGAATGAAGATGTTACAAGAGAATTGGAGACAAAGATGGATTTAATCGAAGAAGGAAAAGCTGAGAGCGAAGATGTTTTAAAGAAGTTTTACGAGGAAATAAAAGAGATAATGAAAAATGCCATTCAAAAGGGAATTAGATATAATACTGAATTCATTCCAGTTTAAGATAAAGCAAAAATAATATTAGCAAAGAAATTAACTGAGTTATAAAAACGAAAGACAAAACATAAGTCATTGATATTTCATAAAGAAAACCTAGTATAGTTCCAGCAAGCAATGAAGAAATTCCTTGAAAGGTTGAAAAAATTCCATAGCCCGTTCCTCTTTTTGAAATGGGGGTTATGTCAGAAATGGCTGCCCTCATTATAGTTTCTTGAGCGCCTATAACAAAACCAAAAAATATTATCCCTAAAATTAGTAAACTTATATTTGAACTAAAGATTAGGAAAGTGAAAGCAATAGTTAAAATTGGCATTGATAGCAAAGATAGCAAACCATATCTTTTTGACTTTTTTTCAAGCTTATCATAAACTTTTCCTATGAAAATTGCGAAAAGGGCATCTGTTAGCATTGCAAGAGAGTATAATAACGGTATAGATGATTCTTCAAACAATTTTTTGAATTTTAAATGATAGCCAATTAAAGGAAAACTTAAAATTCCTAGAGTTGAAAAGAACGTAAATACTATGTAAACCCAAAATATTTTTTCAAATTTTTCCTTCTTCTTTCTTTCCCTTTTCTTTATCTTACCTAAATCTTTAAAGTTGAGATAAGCTAAAATGAGAAATATCATTAAAGCTGTAAAAGGCAAAAATGTAAACAAATAAGCGTTTTTGTAATCTTCTATTGTTGGAGTCGTTGCTTTAGATAAAACTAGGAATATTAGAAATGGGCCCAATACTGCACCAATTTGGTCAAGAAACTCATGAATAGCAAATCCTGTTCCGCTACCAATTTTTTTAGTGGCATATGAAATTAAAGTATCTCTGGCTGGAGACCTAATAGCTTTTCCCATTCTTTCCAAAACTATTAGTATTAAAGCTAATTTCCAATGATTTGTAAAAGCTAGAAAAGGGATAGAAATAATTGCAAAATATCCAAGAATTGTTAATATCCAATAAGATTTAGTTTTGTCTGAAATATAGCCAGAAACTGCTCTTAAAGAGAAACCAACTAATTCTCCTAAACCAGAAACAAATCCAACTATGGCTGCTGTTGCTCCCAAGAAAGAAAGATATTGTCCGTTTATTCCTCTTGTTCCCTCGTATACTATATCTCCCAGTAAACTGACTATTCCAAAAACTAGTATTAAAAAATATGGATTTCTTTTCATACTTTTTACAAATCTCATAAAATGAGATATAGGGTTTTAATTAATAAAATAAAACGAGATAAATCATCTAATTCCTTGGCATTAATCTATCTCGATTGCAGTGTAAACATGAATATAAAAAACAAAATCAGAAAAATCGTTAGAAGTATCAAAGATGTCAAAATGGCTTGATAACTAGTTCCGAAAATTATAGGAAAAGGTCCTATCAAAATTATTCCGCTACCTTCAACTCTTGTTTTTTGCCTAGAGAAAAATATCAATAGGCTTCCTAAAATAAAAAGAAAAATAGCAATCGTTATCAGAAAAAATCCAACAGCTTCCATATTATTTTCTTTTTTCCTCATAGTAAATTTTATTAGATTAACTAAAGAAGTCTAATTCTGGCTCTTCAACTCTCTAACTCTAAAATTTCCCTTCTTCAACAAGCTTTCTGTAATAAGGAATTATTTTCTTTATTCCTTCCTCAAGGTTAACCCTAGCCTTAAATCCTAAAATTTCTTCAGCTTTTGTTGTATCTGCCAGCGTATGCCAAACATAGTTTTTGATTGGGTTTTCAACGTACTTAACTTTAACCTCTTTATCTAAAATTTGACTTACCATAGCTATGACTTCGTTAAGAGAATAATTTTTACCAAAACCAACATTGAAAATATCGAAATCTATGTTTGAATTCATTGCCTTTATGAAAGCTTCAACAACATCCTGAACATAAATAAAATCTCTTGTTTGCGTTCCATTTCCAAAAATTTTAATTGTTTCTCCTTTTAAGGCAGCTAAAATAAACTGTGTAACCAAATTTGCATATTCTCCTTTAAACTCTTCTTTTTCTCCATAAACACTAAAAAGTCTTAGAATAACAATTTTTGTTCCATAGAGATCATGATAAACTTTGGCTATTCTTTCCATCGCATATCTTGTTTCAGTATAAAAATCTGTTGGAATAATTTGCGTATCTTCTTTCCAAGGTAATGGATTTCCATTGTAAACCGAAGAACTTGAAGTTAGAACAACTTTAATTTTGTTTTTCGTAGCAAACTCTAAAATTTTAATCCAATCATCAATTGCTTTAACAATTAATTCTCTATTCTTCTTATACATGGGGGAAGAGGAAAAAATTCCTAAATGAAATATTCCGTCTATTGGCTCTGCAACTTTATCTATCTCACCAGCATAACCTTTCAAAAATCTTATGTTTAAGCCTTTTAGATTCTCTAAACTTCCTGTATGTAAATTGTCAATAACTATGACATCATTTCCTTCTTTAATCAGTCTTTCAACAAGATTGCTTCCTATGAAACCTGCTCCTCCTGTAACAACAAATCTCATTTATATCTATGAAAAGAAACAGTTAAATCCTTTATTTTATTCTGTCACTGAAAGCGCGCTTTAAAAAATAGTTTAACATCACTTTCCAAACTCTTCTGTCCCAAATTCCTCAACAAAAAGTAAATTACTGTCTTTTAGTAGTTAAAGAAACCGAAAAGCTTATATATAAGTATAGCAATTAATGCTGCTTTATTAGAGATAAATTGTGTATAAAACCAGGTAGTCTCTCCAAAAAAGATTTTTTATATTGTTTTCAAATTAATATATAGGCATTAAAATATAAAAGGAGGTGGTTAAAAAATGCCTACTATAACAATATATGTAGTTGAAAACTTGAAGCCAGAAAATGAGATAATAAAAAGTATAAATGAAGGCAGCAAAGATGAGAAAGAATGGCTGAGCGTTACAAAAAACAAAAACTTTAAGAACGAGCTAATAATAAGCTATTTCTTCGAAGAAAGCATCGAAGAACATCTCAAAAATCTTCTAGAAGAAGATAGTCTAGAAGAAGTTATTTCCATCTTAAAGCAGAATGGTAATGGAAAGGTTATAAAAAGGGTTCTATGTTTTCTTAATTTAAAGAGCGGTATTTTAGAAGTGCACAGAGGTCCTGACAAGATTACTCAAAGAATTATCCATAAGCTTTCAGAAATAACTGGTATGAAATTTATCCCTCTTAAACTTTCCCCAGAAAATTTAGAAAAAATTTACAAAGAACACAGCTTAGAATTAAGACAAGCAATGTTTAAAAATGTTGAGGGACTGTTTTATCAAATACTTAGAGGTAACAACTTAGAAACGAACAAAAGATTCTTAGAGTATATTTCAAAGTTTAAGAACTGCCTTAGAGTTATATCAATAAGGCCTGCCATAAAATTTTTGAATGGTGGAAAATATCAAATTACAATAAATGGAGATAAAGGAACGGTAAAATTTTCAAGCACATCTGACTTTAAATGGAGACCAAGGTTTGAAATTAGACAAATTATTCAAATGGTAACTGGTGTAAAGAATGAAAGTCTATTTAGATACTAATATACTTTACAGCTATCTGAAAAGAAGACTGGAAAATAAGATAGTTAAGAAAGAAGATTCAAACGACAATCTTATTTTTCCAACAGGAATTATTTCAGTAACCTCTTTTTTCACTTTTGGAGAGATTATAGAAGTTTTGAAAAAAGAAATGAGAATTAACAGGAATGTTTTAGAAGAATTTCTGAAAAACGAGATTGAAGAACTTCATTTAGAAATTGTAAAAGAAGTTAGCATTGATAAAGAAATTTTAGAGTTCTGTTTTAATGGATTGGATTTGAAAGATGCTTTGCATTTAACGATAGCAAAACAGTATAAGCTAGCTATTCTAACAAATGATCTAAAACTTTTAAGTTTTTCTAGAAGCATTGGAATGAAGTCCTTTAATTTAAAAGAATTCAAAAATTTGAGTTTCAAATTGTAATATTTTTATATGCTGGGGTCGCCTAACCAGGCATGGCGCCGGCCTTGAGTCATCAAGGTCTGATGTAATGAAGAAAGCCGGTGGGCTTTACGCCCGTGTGGGTTCAAATCCCACCCCCAGCGAGAGAACCATTAAAATTTTAACTAACATTGTAGCTATTTTTAGTGATTAAAAACCGGAAAATCTTAAATCCAGATTCTTCTATTAACTTTTATATCCATATAATTTGAAAAACTATTCTTTAATTAACTCAAACTCTACTAAAGCCCCATTCTCCTTTTCTTCAATTCTCTTTCTCTTACTTTTAAACCCTAAATCCTCTAGAAAAATTGTAAAATCGTCAAAGTAATCATAAAAGCCACAGGTTCTACAAAAAGTTCCTTCGAAAGAGACAAGAAAAGTTTTGCTAGAGTTGTTAAAGCTAACTATTTTTGCTTTTGCTTCTGGAGACCTATATTTATTGAAAAGTCTGCAAGCCTTCCTTAGAGCTTTTTCAAAATCTTCCATATTTTATCTATTCTAATTTGAATTCGCTCTTCCATAAGCCGTGTATGTTACAATAAGAAAATGCTATCAAAGTTCCTTTCTTTTCACTTTTGAATGTGAAATAAGCAATTGGCTCTGTGTAAATTGTGCTTTGATTTGGTCCCTTAGTTGATTCTCCATGTGAACTAAATTCTGCTCTACCAATATGATAAGCAAATGTTTCTCCTTCTGGCAAAAAGAAAAGATCTATATATCTTATATGATGTTCTGTTGTGTTTGGGTGGGGAATTTCTTTACCTACAGTAACTCTTACTGTTATTAAATTTTCTCTTTTCTCTACTATTTCAATCGTTGGAACATGCTTTTCTTTTTTCCAATCTTCAGTCTTAACTATTTCCACCACATTTACAACCTCCTATTCTTCAAATGGTACAAACATCTCTTTTGTTGCACCACAAATCGGACAAACCCAATCATCTGGTAAATCTTCAAATTTTGTTCCAGGTTTTATTCCGCTCTCTGGATCTCCCTTTTCTTCATCGTAAACATACCCGCAAACTTTACAAACATACTTAGCCATAGTTCTAGCTTCTATAATTTCTTATGACAGAACCACCAATCGTAGCATTCAATTTCTTTTTTCTTTGCTTTTTCTAATCTCTCTTTAGCTTCTTCTTCACTATCAGCAGGAGGAACTATAACATGATCTTTTATTAATTCATTTTCTGGCCAATTTGCTGGCATAGCAACTTTATTCTTATCGCTTACTTGTAAGGCTTTAACTGCTCTTATAATCTCGTCTATGTTTCTTCCTAATTCTTGAGGATAATATATAATTGCTCTAATAATTCCGTTTGGATCGATTATAAATACCGCTCTAACTGTGTTTGTTCCCTTACTCGGATGGATTAATCCATATATACTCGAAATTTTTCCTAAACTATCATCTATTATTGGAAATTCTATTTCTATTCCCAATTTTTCTTTAATCCATTCTTTCCACTTTATGTGGCTAAAAACTTGATCTATACTTAATCCTATAAGCTCCGTGTTTAATTTCTTGAATTCCTCATACCTCTTTTGAAATGCAACAAACTCTGTTGTACAAACTGGTGTAAAATCTGCTGGATGGCTGAATAAAACTACCCATTTCCCTTTATAGTCGTCTGGAAACTTTATCTTTCCATTAGTTGTTTTTGCTTCAAAACTAGGAGCTTTTTCTCCTAACAAAGGAATTTGACCATAAACAATTTCATCTTTCATTATCAACTCACCTCCATTTTTTAAATAATCCAAATGGTACGATAAATTTATTAATAAGTTCTAATATATAAAGTTTATGGTACGACTTTCGAACATAGAATTAATTAAGATATTGGAAAAGAACGCTAGAGAATCTTTTACAAATATAGCAAAAATTTTTGGTGTTTCAGAGGCAGCGATTAGAAAGAGAATAAAAAAACTGGAAAAAGAGGGAATTATAAAAAGGTATACAATTGAAGTGGATTATAAAAAGTTAGGTTTTGATATTCATGCTTTAATTGGAATTGACACAATTCCAGAGAAATATCTAAGCACAATAGAAAAATTGAAGAAAATTGAAGAGATTAGAAGTCTTTTTTCTTCAACCGGAGATCATATGATTTTAATAGAAGTTTTTCTAAAAGATCAAAATTCTCTTATAGAATTTATCAAAAAAATAGAAAAAATCGAAGGTGTTACAAAAATTTGTCCTGCAATTATCTTAGAAAAAATGAAGTAATTATTCTGTTATTTCTTCAACTTCTTTCTTTCCTTTTTCCAATTCCTTAACTTGCTCTTTATCAATTTTCAAAAGCAAAGCTAGAAATTCTCCAACATGCGTTTTTTCTTCTTTTGCTATATCTAAAAAGACTTTTCTTATATTTTCTTCATTTGCCCTAGCTGCCAATTGCTCATAAAGATTTATTGCGTCAAGCTCGGCTATTATACCTATTCTTAATAGTTCTGCATCGCTCATTTTACTATCTTTCTTTTTTACTTCTTCGAAACCTTTTGGAATTTCAGACATCATTATAACTGTTGTTTTTAGAGTTCATAAATTTTCTAAAATTTGCTTACCCTTAGACTTCAATCATTTTGATTGACAATAAGAAGAAAATTCCTATTAAAAATAGAATAAACGAAAGGATTGATTTTTTGGTTTCAACCTCTTTGTGCAACTCTGGAATTAAATCTGACGTTGAAATGTATATAAAGCCGCCTGCTGCAAAAGGCAAAATATAGCTTATTATCCATTGCAAGTTACTTAAAGAATAATAGCCTAGTAAACCGCCAATTATACAAGTCGCTTGAGCTATAAAAGTAAATAAAATAGCTTTTTTCTTCTTCATTCCACCATAAACTGCAGTTGCAAAATTTCCCAATTCTTGTGGAACTTCATGAGCAATTATTAAAATGGTTGTTATAATTCCAAAGCTTATGTTAACTAAAAAGCTGGCAGCTATAACAATTCCATCAATTATGTTGTGAATACCATCGCCAAAAAGAATTAAATAGCTGAAAGGATGAACTTTACACTTTATTTCATGGCAATGGTGCCATCTTAAAATTCTTTCCATCAAGTAAAAAACAATAAAACCTGATAAAAGATAGTTTATAGCTTGAAATATTCCAATTTTTTCTACTGATTCTAAAAACAAATGATAAAAGCCTCCTGCTAAAAGCGCACCTGAAGCAAAAGAAACTAATGGAAACAATATTTTTTGAAGCGTTTTCTCTTTAATGAAAAGTGAAAAAACTCCAATCAAACCTAACAAACTGTCTAATATTACAGCAAGCAAAATCCAAAATAAGACATCCATTTAATCTTTTTATACTTTAAAAATTAAAAAGGTTGATGAAGATTGCTGAATTAAAGAATGGAATGACAAATGTTACATTAGAAGCTAAAGTTACAGATAAAAGTGAAAGAAAGAGTGTTTTAACTAGGTATGGAAGGAGAGAAGTTGCTAATATAACTTTAGAAGATGAAACCGGAGAAATAAAAGCAAGTTTGTGGGAAGATCAAATAGATAAAGTAAATGTTGGTGATAATGTAAAAATTAGCGGAGCATTTGTTAGCGAATTTAAAGATGAATTACAATTAAACATTCCGAAAAGAGGAAAAATTGAAGTTATCTAAGCCTCTTCTATAACTTCAGCTTCAAAAGTGTAAAATTCCATTCCTTCTTTTTTCCATTCATCAGAATGTAGGCCTGCTTTTAAACATAGCTGAGAAAGGAATATTTCTTTTTTAGGCAGTTCATTCCAAACCTGTGGCAAAAACAAAGCGCTTCTAACTCCTTTTTTTATTATCACTCCATCTTTAAAAGGCCTAATATTTTCTAAAATTTCATTTAAATTGCCATTTAGTTTTTTTGGGTTAGTTAATATCGATACCTCAATTTTTATATCTTTTAGCTCGTTCTCGCTTAAAGGCAAAAATCTTGGATCTCTAGATGCTGAAACAGCTGCTTCTATTATTCCTTCTATTAATGGTTTTGTTGGATAAGGCAAGCCTATGCATCCTCTCAACTCACTTTCTCCAAAACTTTTTTTATAAATTGTAACGAAAACGCCTCTCTTCTCATTCAATTCTTGAGGATAATCCTTAGGTTTTGATATTATTCTGCCAGTTTTAACATAAACCTCAATGGCTCTTCTAGCAAGCTTAAGTATAAACTTCTTTGTTTCCTCATCCATATTGAAAATTGTCTACAGAATTTAAAGAAAAATCTACTTTATTTTGCTTCCTACCTCTACATCTTTATATGGCTGCAAAACTGCTATTGTTCCATTCTTGTCTTCAGCTGCTAAAATCATGCATTCAGATTCAATTCCCATTATTTTTCTTTTCTGCAAATTTGTGACAAAAACAAATTTTTTGTTCAAAAGATCTTCTGGCTTATATTGCTGCTTTATTCCCGCTACTGCAATTCTTTTTTCATCACCAAAATCTACTGTTATTTTATACAATTTTTGAGAATTTGGAATTTCTTCCACTTTAATTATCTTACCAATTTTCATTTCTATTTTTGAAAAATCCTCGTATGAAATCTCCATTATAAAAAGATAAAAAGAAGAAATAAAAGCTTTTACTTTTTCCTTCTACTCTTTTTCTTTTCTCTTTCTAGTTTTTCTTCTTCTTTCTTAAGTTCTTTTTCAATTTTCCACTCGTCCCACTCTAACCAAACTATGAAAATTCCTAGCAGTATAACAAAAAGAGGTATTGCTCCGTTTAACACTGTTATTACATCTGGTAATGCGGGCTTAAGAAAACCTGGAATTCCTGCAAAAACATAATAGAGTGCTGCTAGTACTACTATAACGCCAATTAATGCTTTTACTAATGGATGCATACTATCACTAAATTTAAATTGTAGTCAAGATATTTAAATGTAAGTTTCAATTGAATTTTTATGCTAAACTTATACAAAGCAATAAGAAATTTGTGGAAGAGTGAAGAAACAGAAAGATTGGAAAAAGAAAGATTGGAAAAATGGAGAAGAGAGCCAGCTGTTGTTAGAATTGAAAAGCCAACAAGGCTAGATAGGGCTAGAGCTCTTGGTTATAAGGCAAAGCAGGGCTTTGTAATTGCTAGAGTTAGAGTAGTCAAAGGAGGTAAGCCAAGAAGATTGTATGAAAGAAGCGGAGGTAGAAAACCTTCTTCAGCAGGGTTACTGAGATTTACCGCAAGAAAATCAGACAGATGGATTGCAGAAGAAAGAGCAGCAAGAAAGTTTCCAAATCTTGAAGTTTTAAACAGTTATTATGTTGGTGAGGATGGAAAATACAAGTGGTTTGAAGTTATATTGGTTGATCCTCACCATCCAAACATCTTATCAGATCCTAAAATAAACTGGATAGCAAAAGGAACTAATAGAAGAAGAGTTTTTCGTGGCTTAACAAGCGCTGGTAAAAAGTCAAGAGGATTGAAAGCTTAATTTTTCTGATTCAATAGATATTTAATGAAACTAAAAAAAGAACTAAACATTTTTTATTTAGTTTTTCTAGGACTTTCTAACATTATTGGAGCAGGAATTTTTGTTGTTAGCGGAATTGCTACAAGCATTGCAGGCCCCTCTGTAATTTTCTCATTTTTAATTGCAGGAATTGCCGCTTCATTAATAGGAATGACTATTGCAGAACTTTCTTCAGCAATTCATGAGACTGGGGAATCTTACACTTATACAAAAAAGGCATTTGGTAAATTTTTAGGATTTTTAGTTGGATGGATGAGATTTTTAAATTATCCTCTTTCTATTTCTGCTGTCTCTATATCATTTTCAAGTTATTTACTTGCTTTTTTCCTTCCAAATTTTTACAATTATGCATATGTTAGAATTGTATCTTTGTTAATCATCGTTTTTTCAACAGTTCTAAACATAGTTGGTACAAGAAGTGCTCTTAAAATTGCTACATCTTTAACGCTCTTTAAACTTTTTTCTCTCACCTTCTTCATACTTTTTGGAATTTTTTATGCAATAAAAAATTTTGATGCTAACAAAATCAATATAATATTTCCAAATGGTTTCAGTGGAATGCTACAAGCAGCTTCTCTAGTTTTCTTTGCATATTTGGGTTTTCAAGCTATAGCAATGGCTTCTGAAGAATCAGATAAACCTTCAAAAGACATACCTCTTGCAATAACTTTATCAATATTTATAAGTTCAGTATTTTACATTTTAGTTGCTCTAGTAGAAGTTTTGAACGTTCATTGGAGTGAGTTTAAGAATGTAAACCACGCAATACTTTACACTGCTCAAAAAATTTCAACCAATCAATATTTTTTACTACTGATTACAATTAGTGCTTTAGCTTCAATGGGTTCTGTTATTTTGGCTACCCTATATTCTGGCTCCAGGCTGACTTTTGCGATAGCAAGGGATAATTTATTTCCTTCTTTTCTATCAAAAGTTAGCAAAAGGTTTTACACTCCAACAAATTCAATAATTGCAATTAGTTTAATTAGTGCAATTTTCGTTTTTTCTCCTAGCTTATCATTTTTAATATCAATAGTTAATTTTACTTACTTGTTTTCTTTCATTTTTTCTAGTCTAAGCTTAATAAAACTTAGAAGCAAAATTAATCCAAAGTTTAAATTGCCATTTCATCCTCTTGTACCTCTTCTAACAATAGCAATAAGTTTGCTTCTAATTCTTGCATCAGAAATAACTTCTATAATTGTTAGTCTTTTTGCATTAGCTATTGGCGTTTTAATATATTTCCTAAAGAAAAAAATTAGTTAGTATGTTTTTTGATTTACATGTTCATAGCGCTTTTAGTAGTGGAGAATCTTCTCTCGAAGATATTGTTAAAACTGCAAAAGAGCTCGGCTATAAAGGAATTGGTTTTATTTCTTATCCCTTAAAGAAAGAGGAGGAAGAAATTCTTAGAGCAGAAGTTAATAGAATTAGCAATGAGTATAACTTTGAAATTTATGTTGGGTTTGAGGCAAACAATAAACTAGAGCTTAAACACCTTTTGAATAGAAGAAGAGAATTAGATTTAATTCTTGTTAGAGGTGGAACAAATTTGATGAATAGAGTTGCTGTGGAAAATAGAGGAGTGGATATTTTAACTCATCCTAATCATCAAAGAAAAGATTGTGGAATTAATCATATATTAGCAAGATTGGCAAAAGAAAATGAGGTTGCCATAGAAATAAACTTCAGAGAAATTTTAAACACAGAAGGATTAATAAGAAAGAATGTTTTAGCAAACCATGCCGAAATTATAAGATTGTACAAAAAATTTAAATTTCCTTTGATAGTTTCATCTGGCGCTTTATCTCATTGGCAAATAAAAGACCCAAAAGTTTTAATTTCTTATCTTGTTACTCTTGGTTTAGAGATGAGTGAAGCAAAAAAAGCTTTGAAGGATTATCCGAAAATGATTTTAGAAAGATCAAAAGAAAGAAAAAGTGAAAAATGGGTAATGCCAGGAGTTAAACTAGTTTAGGTTCTAACTACTTTTTTACCGCCTTCCCAGCTTTCCCACTCTATCCATTCATCTGGTGCTAAAACGACATTATGAACCCATTCATAAGTTGCATATCCTGTACTTGTATCTGATTTGGCAAAGCATATTCTGTCTATTACATGAGCATGCTCTCTGCAAACTGCTTTTCCTCCCATTGAAACAGCTACTGCCTCTTTACCACAAAACCAACATTTCATTTTCTCACCTCCATTAAAAGCAAATAAGGAATTTGTCTATAGGAAATGAAGAAAATAACAATAACAATAAAAGTAAGAAGAATTAAAGTTAGAAGAAAAGAAGTATAATCTTTGCCTCCAGATGTCCTTAATTCATTGTAAGAAAGTAAAACTGTTATGAAAACAATAATTAAAACGAACCAAGCTACCCATTTTGGTAAAAGAATTTTTTTAACTTTCATCTTAACAACTCCTCATAAACCTTCAAAGTTTCTTCAGCAATTTTATCCCAATTAAAAACATTTTCTGCTGCATACCTTCCTTTTTCTCCCATCCATTTTGAATGTTGAGGATTTCTCAAAATTTCTTTTATCCCCCATGCAATAGAATTTGGAGCCTGATAAACTCGATAGCCAGTAACTCCATGCCAAATTAGCTCTCCAGCTCCAGTACCATGAGTGGCAACTACTGGCTTTCCTGCTGACCAAGCTTCTAAAACAACTATTCCAAAAGGTTCATTTCTGCTTGGAACAACTACTACATCGCTTGCCTTAATAATCTTTAATTTCCAATCATCAGGAACATATCCAGTAAACCTAACTGCATGCCATAAATTTAACTCGCTAACTCTTTTTTCTAATTGAGATTTCATATAGCCATCTCCAACAAAAACAAACTTAGCATTTGGGAAATCTTTTAGAACATCTGGAATTGCTTCTACTAATAAATCTACTCCCTTTTGATAAGTCATTCGACCAACATATACAATCATAGGATCGAAAACTCCAAAACCAAAATGTTTTTTGACATCATTCCAAGGGTCTATTTGACCGTTAAACCTATTCGCCCAAATTCCGTTTGGAATAACTCTTATTTTCCACTCTGGCACTCTGTATAAACGCATTATTTCGTCTTTCATTGCATTGGAACAAACTATAACTCTATCTGCAATATAAGTTCCATACCACTCAATATTTGAAATATCTTTAGCTTTACCATCATTAAAATGATTTCCGTCTCTTCCAAATTGAGTTGAATGTAAAGTAAAAACTATTTTTCTTCCTCTCGCTTTTTTAATTTCATCCAAAGCCATAACAACATGCCAATCATGGCCATGAACTATATCAAAATTTCCAATAAAATTTTCAGTTTCAAAGAAGTAGTGAGCCATTGATTTAGACATGTTGTTAGTCATCTCATAAACAAAATCAGAAGCAAAAGCAAAGGGACATCTATGATAATGAACCCCATCTATATTTTCATAAATTGATTGATTGTTACCTATTCTAGTAAAAACATGTACTTCATGCCCCTTTCTTTGTAAAGCCGCAGCTAATTCAGTAACATGAACGGAAAGGCCTCCACAAGTTATAGAATGTAATGATTCCCAGCTAAAGAAAGCAATTCTCATATAAATATTTAAAAAGCATTTAAAAGTTTTTGGAAAAGTTTTTAAGCTTTTCATTGATTAATTTCAAAATTTTTTCTCCTTGATTAAACCAATATTCAGTACCCCAATAAACGTAACAACTTGTTTCTGCTATTAGCAAAAGTTTTATCAAATCTTCTCTTTTTTCCTCATGAACTTTCTTACTAATTTCATCTATTTTTCTAGCAATTTCAGCTCTTTTTTCTCCCCAAATCCATCTTTCATGCCCTCCTATCCAAGAGGCTCCTAACAATTTCAATTCAATATTTTCAAGATTTTCATCTTTGTAAAATTTTTCAAAAAATTCTGAAATGAGAATGGAAGAAACTTTTTCATCTTTAACTTTAATATGAAAGTCTGTAAATGTTTGTGGAAAGAATTCGTTCATCATAACATTACCATTTTCTCCATCGCTGGCTGTTATTATCAATGCTGGCTTTTTGTTATCTAAAATTTTCTTTGCCTTTAAACACTGCTCATAAATATAAGCAGCTGAAACACCAGCTTGTTGATCAAGAAAATAATATGGAGCTGAAAAAAATACTGTAATTTCTTGATTATTAATTGAAAGTTTCCATGGCCTAGAAAAAATTTTAACTCTTTCTTCAAAAGAAAGTTTTTCATAGTTTTTGACAGAAAAAATTGGTAAAATTATCCATTCATAGCCAAAATCTCTCAAAGTTTTTATTAAATTAGCTAATTTATCTCCATAAGAAGGAACTCCCATCTCTGGAAGCCAAAATCCTTTTACTTTTCTCAACTGATTTTTTCCAAATAATGATTCAAAAACATTTTGCCATTCTCTAATCTGATATTTCCAATCTCTTTCTGGAGTTACTGGAAAATAACAATGAGAATATGCTGAACCTGCAAACTCAATAGAATTTGGATATTTTCTTAAAACTTTTCTATAAGCTTCTATTATGTTACCAATTTTTTCATTTCCGACAAAAATATTTTCAAGAAAATCAGATAGATTGTTCAAACTTTCTAAGAGAATAC
>JBMFIJ010000009.1:0-17281 GCA_049976365.1 Candidatus Aenigmatarchaeota archaeon
GATAAATATTACCAAGGAGATACAGGTTCTATTTATTATTCTGTAAAAGACTTTGAAGGAAATCCTTTGGAAAATGTAAGCGTAGATTTCTTAATTTTAAATCCAAATAAAACTATTCTTTATTCTTCACATTTCCTAACAAACAAGGATGGAACAATTTTACCATTGCCAACTTTCTTCATTCCTTCTGATGCTTTAGTTGGTAATTATACTTTAATAGCAAACTCTTCTTACAACATTTCTGGAGTATTAACGCAAAAGCAAAACAATTTTACTTTTTCTGTTCTTTCAAGAGCTGTAACAGTTGTTGGTTTGTTTGCAGACTTAACAACTTCAGTTGTTTGGTATCCTGATAATATAATGAAATTTGGAATACTAGTTTACAATGGAGAAGGAAAACCTGTAGATGCAGATTATATAAATTTAACAGTTTATGACCCAGCTGGTAATATTTACTTTTCTGTAGATTCAAGCCAAATAAAAAGAGAATCTCAAGGCTTTTATACTTATAAATATGCAATGCCAGCTAGTACTGCAAGCGGCATGTATTTGGCAGTTTTAAACGTTTCAAAAGGAGATTTTTGGACAATGAAACTAGCTTCTTTCAGAGTTTCTGAGGGAGGACCTTTTGACGTTAAGGTAACTCCTTTAGAATATGAAGTTCCTCAAGGTGGTTACTTAGACTTTACAATAACAGTAATAAACATGGGAGAAGTTTCTCAAGATGTTTTTCTAGAATACTGGGTTTCTTCTTTAAATGAAACTAATAAAACATATTTTTATGCTTCAGAAGCTGTTTATTCTCCTTATTCCACTACTAAAAACTTCTTAAGAACTGCCTATATTTATAACGATCAACCTTTGGGAGATTATTTAATTAATGTAAAAATGACTTATAGCAATGTTAAACCTTCAATAATAGCAAACGCAAGTTTTAAAGTTGTTTCAAAACCAATAGTTGAAATTCCAATACCCACTGGAAGAATTGTTACTCCAGCTCCAATTCCAATAGTTACTAGCAATTTAACAGCAGGCCTAATAATAGAAAGATATAACAAAAACATTTCAGTTGCTAGAAATTCCTTTAAAGTAGAATTAGTTACAGTAAGAAATACTGGTTCATTGGAATTGAACAATATTACTTTGCTTTTAGTCGGAATTCCTCTTAACTGGTTTAATATTACCCCTTCTAACTATTTCTCTTTAAAGCCTAATCAAACAGCAGTTTTTGCAATAAACTTTAACATTCCTTCTAACGCAAACTTAGGAAGCTTTCCTGCATCTTTAGTAGCATCTTCAAATTTGATAGGAGACCAAAAAGATGTTACGATAACAATTTATAGGTCTATGAAAGAATTGCTAGAAGAAGAGATTTCTAAGGTTGAAGATGAGTTTGCAGAATTAGTTTTAAACACAAAAATTGCAGAAAAAGAAGGTAAAGATGTTTCAGTTGTTAAATCTTTGATAACTGACATAGAAAAGGAAATTAAAAATGGTAGAGCTAATCTAAACTCTGAAAAATATGAAGATACTCTGAAAAATATTGAGAATGCAAAGCTTATGATTGAAAGAGCAAAAGACTTGCTTTCAAAGCTTGAAGTAAAGGTAAAAGCTTTTATAATTCCAATTTGGCTAATTGTTTCTATTGCAGGAATAGCAATACTTTTAACAAGCGTTACCATATTTTTAGCTAAGAGAAGAAAGCAAGTTGTTAGGCTTTCTGTTTTATTACCAATAACAAGAATTGCTGAATTAGTAAGGAAAAAGCCAAGTAAAGAAGAGTTAATTGCTGAAAAAGATAAGATTTTAAGGTCTCTTAAAGTTTTAGAGAAAAGCAGAGCTGAAGGTTTAATAACTGAAAGTGCTTATAAAGCTATGAAAAAAGCTTTGGAAGAAAAATTAGAAAAAATAGAAAGAAAGTTATCATAAAAATAAAAAAAGAAAAAAAGTTAGCTTGCGACAATCGTTAGAGTTCCTTGCTTTAAATTACCAGCTGGAATTCCTTTTGGAACGTATGCGTTTAAATAGTTTAGCCTTAAGATGTCTCCTGGAGCTAATTGTCTTGTTGTTAAGTATTGTGAATTCCCACACTTATCAAACCCTGGACGTTTATCATACTTGTAAATATATATCTTGGTACAATCTGCAGCTACTGCAACACAAACATTGTCATTACCAAAGGCTGCTTTACCTGATACACTAAAGTATCCAAAATTTTGATCTCCACCGCTAATCGCTATTGGAGTGCTTGTTGTTCTCGTTGCTGTTGTACCTGCATCTGGATAATCTGATATACCAAATTGTGCTCCTGTATTATTACAAAAGCCACCAGTTCCATTACCTACAACCCAAACATATTCAAAGCTTGTATTTTTATAAAATCCCCAAGCTCTTGGGCTGTTTATACCATTAAATGTTGCTCCGCTTATTGAATCTGTCCAGTTCCATTCTACTCTTCCTACAAATTGAGGAACTGTATCAGTTTCGTTTTTTATTACTATTAAGCCAGCTGCTGAATATTTTGAAGGATCACTAGAACCATATGGTCTTACTGTTTCATCATCTAAAGTGCTTGCATATATGTAAATATTTGTAACATTTGTAGATCCAGAATTTTTCACATCAATATACTGAGCAGTTCCAACACTTCCTGGATTTAATCCAGTCCAATTTAAAGATTCGGGAACTACTGTAATTTCTGTAACTTGAGCAACTGTTACATTAACTGTTACAGTGTCATTTGCTGCAAAGGATGGAATTGCTAAACTCACTAAAGCTACTAGAAGTAGAAAAACAATTTTAAGAGACATACTTATCATAAGAAATATTGTTAACAGTATTTATAAACTTTATTGATTAATTCTAAAATATATTTTACTCTTAACAATTAATGCTAAACATTAATGTTAAATATTTAAAAATCAATAAAAAATATGAGGGGAGAAGATACAAAGGACAAAATCTATAAAGTAATTAAGGAAAATCCCGACGGTTTAACAGTTCAAGAAGTTGCTAAAAAAGCGAATGTAAGCAGAATTACAGCAAGTATTTATGTTCATGAGCTTTTAGGAGAAGGAAAGATATATCAGAAAAGAATAGGGGCTTACAGAATTTTATTTCCTAAAGAAAAAGCAATAGAAACAATAAAAGAAAAAGAACTGATAGAAAGGCTGAAGAAAAAGTCAAGCTAAATTTTCTTTTTTAATTTTGTCTCTAAAAATAAAAGCAAAAAACATAAAGTAAATCTTATGAAGAAAATTTTAATAATCCTATTCTTTCTTCTTTTTATTGCAAGACCATCATTTTCTCAGTATTCAATAGGTGTCTCCCCAAGCATTATAGATCTAGGAACTATAGAGCCTGGAAATACTCAAAGAGTTAAATTTTACATAGTTTCTCCTTCTAACGAAGAAATTTTAGTCAATTTGAAAGAAGAACCTGGAAGCTTAGATTTCATTCTTTCAAGATATCCTCAAACAATTTCAAACTATTCTGAAGAAGATGCAAGCAAATGGGTAAGATATTTTTCTAACCCAGTAGTTTTAAAGCCCCAATTAGAGCCTTTAAATACGCCAATAGGAAAAGTTTCAAATTGGAGAGAAATAGAATTTTTACTTTCAATACCAAAAAACGCAGAACCTGGTTATCATTCTTTTGCCATTTTACCAGAGCCTCAATTTGTTTCTCAGGCAAGAGGTCAAGTAAGCGTTGGTATAGTAGCTCTAACTAAGGTTAATGTTATATTTAGGATTCCTGGAGAAGTTTTAAGAAAAGGAGAAATTCTGGAAGTTTTAGGAGAAGGCAACAAAGTAAAAGTTTATTTTAAAAACACAGGAAATGTTAGCATGAGCGTTAGAATAAATGGGGAAATTTATGATGGCAATAATACTTATTCCTTTTCTTCTCCTATTAGCATTGTTAAGCCAGATGAGATGAAAGAGTTTATAGCATTTCTTCCAAAAGATTTTGAAGGAAGTTATGAAGCTAAAATTTTTGCTGATTATACAAGTGAAAAAATAGAAAAGAAACTTATAATAAACTTTGCCTATAAGCCAGTTCAAATTCAAAAGCCCATTGATTTTTCTTTTCTAATTTATCTTCTAATCGGAATAATAATTATTATTTTGGCAAAGTGGTTTTATGAGAAAGTATAGGAAAAAGTTTAAAATTGAAAAAATAGCAATAGCTTTTTTGATAATTCTCTCAATAGCTATGATCATATATTCTAATAATCTTTTTCAAAAGCCATATTTTGTTTCAAATTATACTTTTGAGAAAAAAAGCGGATTGCTTTTTGAATATGAAATTAGCAAATATCCAACTTATGCAAGAATTTTAAATGTAGAGCCGGGAAAAAATATCAGCATAGGAGTAGTCAACGATCCTTGGAATTTGGCTTTTGGTGAAGTTCCTGGAAAAGGAAGTTTTGTAAGAAGGTATGTTGACCTTCAAAACTTGAACGATAAAAAAGTGAAGATTGAGTTAAAGGTATATGGAAACATTTCTCAAAAAGTTAATTTTAGCGAAAATAATTTTTGGCTTTTTCCAAATGAAACAAAAAGAGTAACAATATTTTTCTTCACAAATCAAACTATTGAAGGATATTTTGAAGGAGAAATTGATATTATTGTTAAAAAAGCTAAGTATGATTTTTCCTATTTCTTTGAGAAAATTTTATGGTGATATTGTGAAAAAATTTTTTCTCTTTTTACCAATTTTATTTTTACCAATTTCTTTGGCCTTAATTATAAGCGTTGAAGTTAAAGATGTATGTCAAGCGGATATTAAAAGTTTAAAAATTGAAGAAAAACAAATTCCAAAAATTAGCTCAGAAATTTACAATTCAGGAAGCTTACCTTATTATTTCAGAGTTCAAGTTGATGGAGAAACAAGGGTTTGGAGTCCTAAGATTTTTTCTAATCCTGGAGAAATAAAAAAGATAGATTTGTATTTTTTGCCTTCTAACAAAACTAATTTAAAGATATTTTTTTGCAACAAGATTTTAGAAAAGGATATTAATGTTAGCAGTTTCTATGCAAATAGAACAGAAAATTTTGAAGCCTTAGCTGCTAGAGCCTATGATAAGTTTTTAACATTGGAAATATTTTCTAAGGAAGAAGGTAAGATTTTAGCTATGCCATATAACTATCCAGAAAACTGGATTATAGAAGAAAGTGTTGCAAAAGTTAAAAAAGGGAAGAATTTAATAAAAATGAATTTTGAAACAGAGGGTTTTAGAGAGAGAAACGTTGAATTTTTTGTATACAGTTTTAATTCGAATACTTACTCAATTTTAAATTTTAGAATTGAGAAAAAAACAGGTTTAGAATATTGGCTTTTCTTACTTTATGATAACTTTAGATTGTTTCTACAATCTAAAATCTAAATGCTCTAATAATTTTGAATTTATCCCCAATCCTCTCTATAAAACTTTTCTTTTCTAAATATTCAATACCTGCAATAAAAGCAGCTAGTCTAAAAATCTCTTTACTAACTTTTGATTTCGGATTTAATGCAACTATTGGCTGCTTTAGAGCAGCGCTTCTATAAACTTCATTGTCATATGGAATGCTCGCAAGGACTTTCAAGCCAGTTAATTGTTCTATTTCTTCTTTTCTCATTTCATAGCTTGCATTTCTAACCATATTTAAAACAATTCCTAACTGTTTTATGCCACTTTCTCTTAAAACTTCTTGTGCTCTCACAATATCTAAAACTGAAGAAACTAAAGGCA
The DNA here is from genome assembly GCA_049976365.1 of Candidatus Aenigmatarchaeota archaeon. Lineage (GTDB taxonomy): Archaea > Aenigmatarchaeota > Aenigmatarchaeia > CG10238-14 > SpSt-28 > SpSt-28. The sequence continues at coordinate 5,735 of JBMFIJ010000009.1, forward strand.
TAGTTACAAATAAAACTTCTCTAGATGCTTTTAAAGCTGATAAGGCTTCCCTTCCTAAACCAGGAGCCGAGTCAAGAATTATAAAATCATTTAAGTTATCTAAACTTGAAATAATCTGTGGAAGTTTAACCATATCCACACCCTCTAAATCAAAAGCAGAAAGGGAGGCTGGTATAATTTGCATATTTTGGTATGTTTGAATTGCTTCTTCTATCCTATATTCTCCTCTTAAAACCTTGTTTAATGTTATTGGTGAGTAAAAAATACCTAAATATAAAGAAAGATGGGAAGATGTTAGATTGCAATCTATCAATGTAACTTTTTTATTAAATTTGGAAGATAGAGCTAATCCAAGGTTTGTTGTTAAAGTTGTCTTTCCAACACCACCTTTACTAGAAAAAATGCTAATTATTCTAGCCATCTTCCTCTAATTTATATTTTCTGGCAATAAATTTAACTTTATATGGGAATTAAGCACTCTTTAAAAGTTGGCTTAAGTTTTGGTTTAACCTCAGCGATAATAACAACTTTGGGTTTAATGGTTGGATTAGTATCAGGAACTCATTCAAAACTTGCAGTAATAGCTGGAATATTAACTATTGCTTTTTGCGATGCATTTTCTGACGCTTTAGGAATTCACCTTTCTGAAGAGTCTGAGACAAAACATTCTAAAAAAGAAATTTGGGAGTCAACTTTTTCAACATTTTTCTTTAAACTAATTTTTGGTCTAAGCTTTCTACCAGCTATTTTACTTTTAGAGCTTTCAAAAGCAATAATATTGAATATTATTTGGGGATTGTTCTTGTTATCGTTACTTAGCTATTTTCTTGCTAAGGAAGAAAATGAAAAATGGTATAAAGTTGTTTTCGAGCATTTGTTTTTAGCAATATTAGTTATTTTTCTATCAAACTTCATTGGTTCCTTAATTTCTTCATTCTTTAGTTGATTCTTCCTTTTTTCCAAAAATTCCAAATATCCCAAAAGATTTCTTTTTCCTTAAAAATGGCAAACCTGTTTTAGGATTTTCAACAACTTCATAACCAGCTGGAATTTCCCAAAGAGCATCAGTTGGATCTTCAGAAAAGTAATAAATGGTTGCTTTTCCTCTTACCTTTGCATGTAAGTAATATTTCTTCCCATTTTTGGCTTTGTAAGTGTATGGACCAAAAAGTCCCATAAAATAAATAAATCAAGAATAATAAAAATGTGAAGATGTTCGATAGCAGAAATTTGCTTAAAAATTTCTGTTTTCTATTTTTAAGTTTCATTTACAATTAAAAGAATGAAAGTTATTCCAATTGCTTTTGATTCTTTTGGAGTTAGAAGCATGGCAACTTTTGTCGAAACAGATAATCTAAAAGTATTAATAGATGGAGCTGCGGCGCTAGGTCCAAACAGATATGGTTTAAAACCAACAAAAGAAGAATATGAGGCTTTAGAACTTTCTAAAAAACAAATTATTGAAATTGGCAAAAAAGCTGATGTTTTAATTGTAACTCATTATCATTATGATCATCATCCTTATCCAGATGATGATAAGCTTTACTCAATTTTTAAAGGCAAAAAAGTCTTTGCAAAAGATATCAATAAAGATATAAATCCTTCTGGAAAGAAGAGAGGAAAAATATTTGAAAGTAAAATCAAGAATATTTCAAATTTAGAATTTGTTGATGGTAAATCTTTTGATTTTGGAAAAACCCACATAGAATTTTCTCCAGCTGTTTGGCATGGCGATGTTGGTAGTAAAGTTGGAAAGGTTATAATGGTTTTCATAAAAGAGAAAAAAAGTTTTTTGTTTGGAAGTGATGCCCAAAGCTTAGCTGATCCTAAAGCTCTTGAATGGGCGATAGAAAAAAATCCAGATATTGCAATAATTGACGGTTATCCTACTATTTTTGTTGGTTGGAAAATGAGTGAGAAGAATTTTTTAGCCTCAAAAGAAAATTTGAAAGCTTTTTTGAATGAAACAAAAGTTAAGGAAATAATTTTAGACCACCATATTGTTAGAGATTTAAATTATAAGGAAAAAATGAAAGACGTTTTTGATGCTGCAAAAGAAAAAAAGAAAAATATTTTAACTGCTGCGGAATTTCTAGGATTAGATAATTTCTTTTTAGAGGCTTGGAGAAGGGAAATTAAAGATGGAATTAGAAAAGTTAATGTAAAAGAATATTTTGAGAAGCTGAAAGAAAAAATTAAAAAGGAGATAGGTTAACTACTTTTTCTTTTTGCATCCTTTTGCCATTTTCCCACCAAATATTTTTTCCTTTTTCAATATTAAATTTTTTGAGAAGCTCTTTTTAATCTTCGTGTTATAATTTTTATACAAAAATATATAAATGAAATCAACTTTTTATAACTTTTTACAATGCATGGTTTTTTTACTTAAAGACTAGCAGATATTAAAAATCAATAAATAGCATGCTAAAATTGATTTATGATTGATGAAACCAACATAGAAAAGGTATTTGAGATTTTGGAAAATTTCCTAAAGGAAAAGTCGATGATTGAAAAGTTCGTCGACGAAAACCTTAATCCTTTTCAAATTCTAATAGCTACCATACTAAGTGCTAGAACTAAAGATGAGATGAGTGAGAAAATTTCTAGAAAATTGTTTGAAAAAGTTAAAGAGCCTAAAGATATTTTAAGATTTTCTCAAGAAGAACTAGCTAAAGAGATTTATCCAATTGGTTTTTATAGGAATAAAGCGAAACTTCTCTTAAAACTAGCAAAAGTTTTAATAGAGAAGTACAATTCAAAGGTTCCTGATAATATGGAAGAACTTTTGGAATTGCCAGGCGTTGGAAGAAAAACTGCTAACATTGTTCTGTCTTACGCTTTTAATAAAGAAGCTATAGCTGTTGATACTCATGTTCATAGAATTTTTAACAGATGGAAGTTTGTTAATACAAAGAAACCAGAAGAAACAGAAATTGAATTAAGAAAAAAATTACCTAAAAAGCTATGGAAAAAGGTCAATAATTTACTAGTAAATTTTGGAAAGAGAATTTGTAAGCCAGTTAAACCTTTATGCAAAGAATGTCCTTTAAAAGAGTTTTGTCCTTCAAAAACTAATTAAAAAACAATTATAAATATGAGGGAAAGGATTTTTTTGCTAGATGTTGATTATGACGTCGAAAATGATGAAGGAATAATTTTTCTTTATGGAAAAAATAAAGAAGGTAAAAGAGTTTTGGTAAGGAAAAAATTCTTTTCTTATTTTTATGCAATGCCAAAAGAAGGTAAAGAAAATGAACTTAAGAATAAAATTGAGAATTTGAAAAATCTGCCAACAAAAATTCTTTCTGTTGAAATAGTGGAGAAAGATTGGCAAGGAGAAAAAAGAAAATTAATTAAGATTATAGTTCAAAATCCAAGAAAGATTAAAGATGTTAGAGATGCAATAAAAGATTGGAATGAAGTCGAAGATACTTATGAATATAACATCTCATTTTACAAAAGATTTTTAATGGATTCTAAAATTAAGCCATCTAGTTGGATAGAAGTTGAAGGAGAAAAAGTTGAAAATGGATTCGATGTCGATTTGACTATTGAAGCAAAAGAAATAAAACAAGTTGAAGATGAAGAGCCAGAAATTAAAGTTTTAGCTTTAGATACAGAATGGGTAGAAGTTAATGAACAAGAAAAACTTATAATGATAAGCTTAGCAAGCAAAAATTTAAAGAAAGTTTTGGCTTTAAGCGAATGGCAAGGAAAACAGGAATATGTTGAGAGTTTTGCAAGCGAAGAAAAACTTATAAAAAGATTTTTGGAAATTGTTAAGGAAGAAAAGCCAGATATTATTGTTACTTATAATGGAGATGCCTTTGACTTTTTGAAATTGAAAGATAAGGCAAAAAAACTGAAAATAAAATTTGGTTTTGGTATTGATGGTAAAGAATTGGAATTTGTTAGAAGGGGAAGAAGTTCGGCAGCAAGATGTTTTGGAATAGTCCACATAGATCTTTATGTTTTTGTTGATAAAATCTTATCAGCAACTTTGAAAAGCGAAGTTTTAACTCTGGATGAAGTTGCTAATGAGTTAATAGGGGAAGGGAAAAAAGAATTAGAATATAAACAAATGGTTGAATTTTGGAAAGAGAGAAAAGAATTGAACAGGATTGCTGAATATAGCATGTGGGATGCCTATTTAACTTATTTGTTAAGTGAAGTATTATTACCACAGATAATTTCAATTTCTCGATTAACTGGAGAAATTTTATTTGATACATCTCGTTATAGCTATTCTCAGCTTGTTGAAGCTTATTTGATGAGAAAGGCAGTAGAAGATAATGTTTTGATTCCGAACTCTCCAAAAACTGAAGAAAAAGAAGAGAGAATGAGAGAACTTCCTTATAAAGGCGCAATTGTTGTCGAACCAAAAAAAGGAATTCATGAAAATATTGCAGTTTTAGATTTCAGATCACTCTATCCAACTATCATAGTTTCGCACAACATTTCTCCAGAAACTTTAAATTGTTCTCATGAAGAATGTAAACAAAAAAATTCTGTTCCAGAAACAAAATATCACTTTTGTATAAAAAAGCAAGGCTTTATTCCAAAACATTTAAAATTCTTGATTGAAAAAAGAAAAGAGCTAAAGGAAAGAATGAAAAAAGTTCCAAAAGATTCGAAAGAATACAAAATTTTAGATAACGAGCAATACTCTACAAAAATAATAAGTAACGCTATGTATGGATATTTTGGGTTTGTCGGGGCTAGATGGTATAAAAGAGAGTGTGCAGAATCTACTGCAGCTTTTGGTAGATATTACATTAAAAAAGTTTTAGAAATGGCTGAAAAAGAAGGATTTGAGGTAATTTATGGAGATACAGATAGTGTTTTCATTACCAAACGAGGAAAGGATATTAAAGAAATAGAAGAGGATGCTAAAAAATTTGTTGAGATGGTTAATTCAAATTTACCAGGAATAATTGAGCTTGAGTTTAGAGGAATGTATAAAGATGGCATTTTTGTTACTAGAGAAAAAGGAGAAGTTGGAGCTAAAAAAAGATATGCTTTGCTTGATTTGAAAGGAAATTTGGAAATTAGAGGTTTTGAAACTATTAGAAGGGATTGGTGTAAGCAAGCTAAGGAAATTCAAAGGAAAGTTTTAGAAATAATTCTGAAAGAAAAAAATCCAGAAAAGGCAATTCAGTTAGTAAGAGAAACAATAAAAAATCTTAAAGAAGGAAAAGTTAAACTAGATGATTTAACAATTTATGAACAAATAACTAAGCCTTTGAGTCAATATGAACAAATTGGTCCTCATGTTAAAGCTGCAATGAAAGCTAGAGAAAGAGGAAAAATTGTAACAGAAGGATCTGTAATCGGTTTTGTTATAACTAAAGGAACTGGAAGCATCTCTGATAGAGCTATGCCAGTAGAATTTGTTTTAGAGGGTCAATACGATGCAGATTATTATATAAATCATCAAATTTTGCCAGCAGCCCTAAGAGTTTTAAAAGCTTTGGGTTATACACGAGAAGATATTTTGAAAGATAGAGGAAAAACTCTTAAAAACTGGTTTAAAGAATAACTTATAGAAGCAAAAGAGAGTAAGTGCTAAATTTTGTATTGGGAAGAAATAGAAAGAAGATGTGTTATAATTGAGCTTATAGAAGTAAAGGACATAAAACTTGAAAGAATAGAGTTAGAGAATATTCGCTTATAGAATTTTGTAGAATATCAATTTTATACTATCCATTAAGAAGTATACTACCAAAATACGCTGAAGAATTAGCAAAGAAATAGTGCAGATGGCTTGAAGAAAAATCTCCTTCTTTTAGAATTTAAACTGTTTTTTATTAGTAAGTTTTACCAATCAGAGTCATTTTTTCTGTTTCTTTGTTGCAAATAATACACTTTCCTTTCTTTTTCTCTTCTAAAAATCCAATAGCTTCTATAGATGGTCCCAATTCAGAAATCTTATCAAAACATTCTTTTTCTCCACACCAATTAACTTTCGCAACATTACCATTTTCTACCCATTCTTTTGCTTTTTCCAAATTGTCAAAATACTTTATTTTTCGATTGTAGAATTCTTCAACTTTTTTATACATACTTTTTGGAATTGCTTCTTCAAGCAAAACTTTTAAAACTTTCTCAATTTCTTCTTTATTAACTTTGATTCTTTCTTTCAAATCTCTTCTGTAAACAGTATAGAAATTTTCTCTAACTTCTTTTTCTCCAATCTCAATTCTAATTGGCACGCCTTTTATATCCCAAACATTAAACTTTTCTCCAGGAGTTTTTTCGGTTTCATCAAAAAAAGCTCTTATACCAGCGTCTTTCAACCTTTTTTCTAACTCTCTAGCTTCTTCAGAATAATTTCTTTCTTCTTTTGGTATAGTTATTATAACAACTTGAATTGGTGCGAGTTTTACTGGCAAAACTAAACCCCTTTCATCACCATGTAAAGTAAATGCTGCTACTAAAAATCTTGCTCCGTTTCCTGTACAAACTTGCCAAACATACTGCTTATTTCCTTTTTCATCAGTATAAAACAAATCAAACTTTTTTGCATAAGCTTGACCAAGATTATTAACGCTTCCATTTTCCAAAAGCCTTCCATTTGGTAAAATTGTATAAAATTCATAGGCTGATTCTGCTCCAGGAAAAATTTCATATTTCGGCTTTTCAACGCAAATTGGAGGAATGTTCAAAATTTCTTTCCAAATAAACTCATAAATTTTTTTATGCCTTTCCATTTCTTCATAAGCTTCCTCTTTATTTTTATGTGCGGTATGAATTTCATGCCAAAAAGTTATTTCTCTATCTCTTATCATTGTATGGGTTGTCTTTCCCTCTTTTCTAAAAGATGAAACAGTTTGATAAATTTTTATTGGTAGTTTACCATTCTTAATCCAAATTTTAAAAATTGGATACATTGCAGGTTCTCCAGTAGGTCTTAAGATTGCATTTTCTCCTTCTATATAAAAAGCTTCTTCCTTAAAACCTTCAAACCATTCTTCGTTAATTCTGGCAAATTCCAAAGGAACAAACAATGGAAAATAAACTTCTTCTATTCCATTTTTTTCAAAAATTTCATCCCAGATTTTAACAAGATTTTTCATGATTTTAAACCCATATGGAAGCCATACAAAAGTTCCTTTAACCGGATAGCTTCTATCGGCAATTTCAGCTAGTTGTAAAAGAGTATTATACCACTCTATAAAATCCTCTTTAGGAGGTAATCTCTCTGGCTTAATTTCTTCCATTTTATGATATTGAGTAAGGATAAATTTAAGTTTGAAGTTTTTTATGCTAAAACTTAAATATTGAAAATGGATTTTTTGACTTATGTTTGGATTTTCTTTAGTTATTTTGGGGATATTGCATATTGGCTAGGTTTTACAATCTCATTTTTACTGATTTATCCATTTTTAGAGAAAAGAGATAAAGAAAAGCAAAAATGGATTTTATATTATTTGTTACCGTCTGTACTGCTCTCCTATCTTTCAGCTTTTATATTGAAATTAATTTTTCATATTCCTAGAATTTGCTCTGGTTTAAAATATTGTCCATCAACTTACGCTTTTCCATCTGGTCATGCAACCATAGCATTCGCATTTTTTGTTGTGATGTTTTTACATTTCAAAAAAAGCTTTAAGATTAGATTACTTTCTTTTCTGTTAGCAACACTTGTTTGCATTTCAAGAGTGGCTTTAAAAGTTCATACTATCTATGATATTTTTGGAGGAATCTTAGTAGGAACTTCTGTAGCTTTATCATGGAATTTTATTTTTAGCAGAATTGAAAAAGAGAAAGGAAAAGAGCATTTCTATTTCAGAAAATTCATTCACCTTTCTTCTATTTCAATAGTTTTCTTAACATTTTTTGTGAGCAAAATCTACCTCTTTGTTTTAACATTTTCTTTAACTCTTTTATTTCTAATTTCAGAAATTTTTAGAATAAAAAAGATTTATTTTCCAATAATTCAAGAAATATCACTTTATTGCAAGAAAAAGGAAGAAAAGAGCTTTTTATTTGAGCCATTCCTTTTTGGATTTTCTTTAGCAATTTTGCTACTTTTACCAAAGAATATTTTACTTGCAAGCAGCATACCTTTAATAATTGGAGATTCTTTTGCTGGAATAATTGGATACAAATATGGTAAGCATAAAATTTTTTACAATAGAAGAAAATCATTAGAAGGAAGTTTAGCTTTTTTTATTTCTACCTTTTTTACTTTTTTGTTTTTCTTCGACTTAAAAATTTCTTTACTACTTTCACTTTTTTCTACAGTTATAGAAAGTCTACTTAAGAAATTTGAAAACCTACTTTTACCTTTTTTCACTTCTCTTTTTTACGTTCTAATCACATTGTGAACTTTTCTTTCAAATATTTTTCTACCTGAATTTTTACACTGAAAGGAAGCTCCATGAATTCTGGATTTAAAAATCCACTAGTTATAAGATTTATTGCTTCTTCTTCGCTCAATCCTCTTGACATTAAATACCAAAGCTCTTCCTCTTTTATTTTTCCTATTGATGCTTCATGCGTTAATTCACTTTTTTTGTTTTTTGTTTGCAATTCAGGAATTGCTTGGATTTCAGCTTTATTAGAAAGAAGCAATCCTTTACATTCTATATGCCCTTTAGCGTTTTCAGAATTTGCAACTATTCTTCCTCTAGAAATTACCTTTGCATTTTCTTTTGCAACAATTCTACTTTCTATTAAGCTGCTACTATTCTTACCATTTAAAATGCTTTCTCCACCAACATCGATATTGCTATTTTTTAAACCAAGAAGCAAGCTTTTCAAATAGCTTTTACTGTTTTCTTCATTAATTGTTTTTGTAGCTGTTTGCAAAATTTTTGTAGGTGTTAAAAGTATATAATTGCTTGTGAAAATTGAGTTTTCTTTCAAAATCGCTCCGGTTCTTGGTCTTACCTCAGTTCCTTCACTCCAAGCATGAATCATAGTAAAATTAACTTTTGAATTTTTCATTAAGAAGAATTCAGAAATCCCTATATGCGTTCCAGCTTTATGGGAAGATATTGTACAACCAGTGAGTATGTTTACGCTACTCCCCTCTTCGGCAATTATTATATTGTGAACATTTTGTATAAGCTCGTTAGTGTTTAAATATAAGCAAGCTTGGATCGGAACATCAACTTTAACATTTTTTCTTATTCTTATAAAATAACCGTTGAATTCATGTTTAGAAGAATATTTTGTGTATTCATCTTTTTCTTTGTTTATAGCTTTCCACAAATATTTTTTTAGCCAAGAATATTTTTTCAAAGCATCTTTCGTGTTTAAAATTTCTATTCCTTTTATGTTAGAAAACTGTATTATAGGTGAGTAATCTACTTGAAGATAGGTTGGTTGATCGTTTTCTAGGTTAATTCCAACCTTTTTTAAATCTTCTTCTATTTTTTTCTCTACTTGCATTTCTCACACCTCTCATAACCAAATTTCTTTATAGTTTCCAAAATTTTCTTAGGCTCTCCTGAGCAAACAATTTTTCCATTCATCATAACGTGAGCAATTCTGGGTTTAATGAATTTAAGAATGTTTCCTTGATGTGTTACCACTATTGCTGTTATTTTTTCTTTTTCTATGAAATTACTAATCCTCTCTCCAATATATTCCAAGCTTTCAATATCTAACCCGCTATCTATTTCATCTAAAAGCAAAAGTTTTGGTTTGAAGGAAAATATTTGAGCAACTTCAAGCTTTTTTCTTTCACCACCAGAAAACCCAACGTTTATTTCTCTATTCAAAAAATCTCTATTCAAAAATTCGTTAACGCTTTCTTCATTTCCAATAATCTTAAACAAGTCTTTTACTTTAACTCCTTTAATCGCAGGAGGATTTTGAAAAGCCAAAAAAATTCCCATCTTTGCCCTTTCATTTATTGAATGTTTCAAAATATTTTTTCCTTTAAAAATTATTTTCCCCTTAATTACTCTATAGTTTGGCATTCCCATGATTGTAAAAAGAAGTGTTGACTTGCCAGAGCCATTAGGACCAAAAATGGCATGTATTTCCCCTTCTTTTAAGGAAAGATTTATATTTTTTAGAATAGGTTTTCCATCAATGCTAACACTCAAATTCTCAATTCTTAGAATTTCCATAAAAATTTATAACTCAGTTATATTTAAGCTTTGATTTTTTTAAACAAAATTTCCCCTTTCTTTGGCTTCCATCTCCACTCTTTAAACTTACAATCTTCTATTGTTTGTTTTTCCTCAATACCAAGCTGCTTTCTAATTTTTTCAGAAGTTTCTGGTAAGAATGGGTAAAGTAAAATTGAAATTATTCTTAAGCTTTCTAGCAAATTGTAAAGAGCATTTGATAATTCTTCTCCTTTTAACTTCCAAACTTCTTTTTCATTTATATACTTGTTGCACTCTCTAACAAAATTCCAAATTTCATTTAAAGCCAAATCAACTCTAAAATTTTCCATGTATTCATCAATTTCTTTCAGTTTTAACTTTTCATCTAACTCTGGTTTGCCTTTAATTTCTCCCTTGAATCTTTCTGCTAAGCTTAAGACTCTATTAACCAAATTTCCTAAATCATTAGCAAGTTCGTTATTTATTCTTTCAATTAAAGCTTCTTCGCTAAAATCTCCATCTTCTCCAAAAGGCACTTGTTTTATCAAAAAGTACCTAATAGCATCTAACGGATACTTTTTTGCTAATTCAATTGGATTAATTACATTTCCTAAGCTTTTACTCATTTTTTCTCCTTTAACTGTCCAAAAGCCGTGAGCATAAACATGTTTTGGTAATGGCAAATTTGCTGACATTAACATTGCAGGCCAAATTGCACAATGAAACTTTATTATATCCTTTCCTACTAAATGAACGTTTGCTGGCCAAAATTTCTTAAATTTTTCTTCATCATATCCAAATCCTATTCCGCTTAAGTAATTAATTAAAGCATCAAACCAAACGTATACAACTTGAGAATTATCGTTAGGAAAAGGAATCCCCCATTTTTGTGTTTGTCTTGAAATGCTAATATCGTTAAATGCAGTTTTTATATAATTAATAACTTCTTCCTTTCTCTTTTCAGGTAAGATAAAGTCTGGATGATCTTCTATGTATTTTAACAAAGCTTCTTTATACTTGCTAGCTCTAAAGAAGTAATTTTCTTCTTCCAAAATTATTGGTTCTTTTTTATGTATAGGACATTTTCCATCTACCAAATCACTTTTTGTTAAAAATGCTTCACAATCAACACAATAATATCCAACATATTTCCCTTTATAAATATCTCCTTTTTCAAAAACTCTTTTGAAAAATTCATAAACAGCTTTTTTGTGTCTTTCTTCAGTAGTTCTTATAAAATCGTCAAAGCTTATATTTAGCTCTTTCCAAGTATTTTTCCAAATTTCTGCCATTTCATCTACATATTCTTTAACATCCTTTCCAACTTTTTCAGCAGCTTTAACATTTTTTTGGCTATTCTCATCAGTTCCTGTTAAGAAGAAAACATCTTCCCCCTTTAATCTATGCCATCTTGCTAGAACATCTGCAATCAAAGTTGTATAGAAGTGGCCTAAATGCGGCTTGTCATTGACATAGTAAA